>NZ_JAMOKU010000009.1:0-137433 GCF_023656845.1 Parabacteroides sp. Y3-G-102
GTGAACCGGTTCAGGAAACAACTTTCAACCCTGTGAAGTTTTTCAGGAGAAGCTTCTCTAAGATGTGAAGTACCTTAGAAAATAACAGTAAAATCTGTGAAGTAAATTTAGGCATAGTCAAAGAATCATCCTAATCAGAAAAGGATATATACAGCAAGTACTAAAGAAGATATACTTACTTTACCCAAAAAGATATACTACAAGTGCCAAGTAAGTATAACTTCTATTTTTCCGAAATAAATCGTATATTTGTCTTTATAACTTAATTCTTTAAACCGTATAGATAAAATGAAAAGACTAGCATTACTCGCGGCTCTCTTACTGCCTCTATCCATGGCTTTCGCCCAACAGAACGTAGGATTCAAGACCGATAAGGTAGAACCTCTCGTGATCAACCCAGACAATAGCGTTACTTTCTATGTAGAAGCCCCAAAAGCGAAGTCCGTCTCCGTAAAAGGAGACTGGGAAGCCAACGAGGGCAATGGCCAGATGACGAAAGGGAAAAACGGTACATGGAGCTATACGACTCCCCCACTGCCATCCGAAATGTACACCTATCGTTTAAATATAGATGGTATTTATAACATCGCCCCAAACAACCCATTCTCTTGCCGTGACGTAGGCACCTTGTTCAGCCTGTTCTATATCAACGGGGGAAATGGCGATTATTATCAAGTACGTGACGTACCTCATGGCAATGTTACAACCACTTGGTATCACTCGGACATTCTCGGGAGCGAACGAAGACTTAGCGTTTATACGCCTCCTTTTTACGATAAGAACATCCAGTCTTATCCCGTTCTGTACCTGTTACATGGCAGTGGCGGCGACGAGAACGCTTGGCTGGAGCTTGGCCGTACCGCCCGTATCATGGATAACTTGATTGCCGAAGGCAAGATACAGCCAATGCTTGTCGTTATGCCAAACGGTAATCCCAGTAAACAGGCCGCTCCCGGCGAAACATCCGATAACCTGAATTACAAGCCGGCCATGAGCAACAGCTTCCCCGGTTATAAGGATGGCTCGTACGAGAAGAGTTTCACCGAGATCATTCATTTCATCGATAACCGTTACCGTACGATCCCGGATAAGCGACACCGAGCCATAGCCGGACTTTCGATGGGTGGTTTCCATACATTATATATATCATTGAATTATCCGGACTATTTTAACTATATAGGACTTTTCTCCGCTGGACTCAGCGCCAATGGTGTAGACCCGAATAGCCCGATGTACACGAATCTCGACGAGAAATTAGGGAACCTCAAGAGATCCGGTTATCAATTGTTCTGGATCGGTATCGGAAAGACCGATTTCTTATACGACGCAAACCAGCAATTCCGCCAGCGAATGGATAGCCTAGGTATGAAATACCAGTACGTAGAATCCACCCGAGGGCATATCTGGGCCAATTGGCGGGCTTATCTCCTCCAATTCGCTCCTATGCTTTTCAAATAAAAAATATGAGCAGATGAATCATAATATACCGCAATACGACTTCTATAAACACAAATACGGCGATGAGCTACTTATCGACGTCGTTCCCTTGAACACGATCAAGAAGTATCTCAAGGAACAACCCGTACATATATTGACGTATTACGATATAACATTGATCACTAGCGGGGAGGGAGAATTCCTTATCGATCATCAAGCGAACCGGGTAAAGCCTCAAGATATTATCTTTACCCGGCCCGGGGAAATACGTAAATGGGACGATAAAACGATACAAGACGGATTCGCTCTTATCTTTGAGGAAGAGTTCCTGCTCTCTTTTTTCAATGATCCGGCATTTCTCCGGAACCTCTCTTATTTCCATACAGAAAGACGGTCTTCCAAGCTCAGTCTCGACAAGAAAGCCTATGCCCGCATCTCCGAGTTGATCTCGGAGATCGATAAAGAGATCAAGAACTATCAGTCGAAAGACAAACACTTGCTCCGGGCCTTGTTGTACGAGACATTAATGTTGCTCAACAGGCTATATTCTAACTCGAACGCTTTACCTCCAGACACAAACGCCCGATCTAAAAGCATCTATGTAGACCGATTTATCGAGTTAGTAAACCATTCCTTCAAGCAAGATCATTCCATCCGGAGCTATGCCGATCGGCTTTGCATCACCCCGAACTACCTGAATGAGATCGTGAAAAACGCTACGGGCATCAACGCTAAACAATACATCCTAAACAAAATACTGATCGAGAGCAAACGGCTATTGACTTATACGGACTTGCCTATATCCGCCATAACGGAAGCTCTAGGTTACGAGGATCCATCCTATTTCATCCGTCTATTTCGTTCCCAAACAAACATGACCCCGCTAAACTATCGCAGGAATACAAAACCGTAAAAAGTACTATTTCCTCCTTTATAAGTATTATACGAACTCCATTCGGTATGTCTAATTTTGCCTCTATCAATAAATAAAGCATCATGAGACAATACAAATCATGGATAGCGGCTCTCATATTAGGAAGCACGTTATCCGCTAACGCACAACAAAAGAATATGGAGAACAAAACATTAAACGAGAACATCCCGGAGATGATCATCTCCCTTGAAAAAGAGGCTCTAGCCTCGACCGACCCGATGGCATTCGTAGAGCTTTCAGACACCGACGTGATTTACTTCGATCCTTCCCTAGAGACGAAAATAGAGGGATTGGAACAACTGCGCACTTATTATAAAGGTATGCAACTTCCTCCGGCAGATCATTTCGACATGATCCGCCCGGTCGTACAAGTCGCGCAAAACATAGCGGTACTCACCTTCAACCTTGATAGCTACTTATCCGACAAGGTAATAAAATGGAACTGCACCGAGGTTTACAGACGCAACCCCGACAACCAATGGAAGATCATACAAACCCACTGGTCTTACGTGAAACCGCTAGATTAAAGTTAAAACATTTGCCGCTTTCTAAACCAAAACGGTTCGTAAAATGTATTATATAGACTATTCACTAAACACAAATTATATGATACGGAATTTACTGAAAGCGGCAAATGCGCTTACATTTAGCACGATGTTCCTGTTACTCCTCGCCGGATGCAACAAGAACACGATTATTTTTGAGGATGGAACAACCCCGAACGGCTCTTCGGGAAACGAGGACCCGGGAAACAGTACGTTGGTGACCTTCAACGCCTCCGTGGAGGGCCGGAACCTATTACGTTCCATGTCTCCCATGAATAAAGGGATACAAAGCAGGGTTTATGTCTTCGACAGCAGCGCAGGAACCAAGGGAAGCCCCGAGGCGTCAGGCCTTTACATTACCTCATCTCCCGGGGTGTTAACAGGAAGTGACGGATATAAAATGTTTCTCTCCAATGGCACTTATAATTTCTACGCCGTATCCGACAATTTCTCCACGATCCCCCCGACATTCACGAGTGGCGTATCCGACCCCCTCTTCAACGGTATCGATTATCTTTGGTGGAGCGCCATACAACAGGATGTAAATAGCTCCCAAATCAATATACCAATTGTTTATGGGCATGTGGCTACCCAAGTCGTAGTTGAATTAACCGGCGGTGAAGGTATCACGATCAACCAATTGGTCTCCGCCATGATCACTCCTCCCGTGGTTGGGGCTACCATGGATCTGGGCACAGGTATCATCACTCCCGCCACCGCTTTCGGGAAAGCGGATAAGATGGGGATAAACGGATTAACCGCCCAATATATCATGTTGCCGATAAGACATACGGCTCCCATGACTCTCACGTTGGAAATATCCGCCGACAATGAAAACAGTACCCGCACCTATACCACCCAGATCCCTCTTCCGGATGGCGAGTTGAAAGCGGGAAACTCTTATTTATTTAAAGCGGTAATCAACGGTAATTCGGTCACTTTGGCCAGTGTCAACGTAAAAGACTGGACAGATGTGGACGAGACAGGAAAGCCTCTTTATCCGACCCAGAATTAAAGCCCGGTTCCTATTTTCCGTATCAATGAATATTGGTACGGAAAATATGCCTATATTTACCCCGTCACCTCTAAAAACAACACGAATATGATTGAGATTCCCGAATCCGCCACCATTGGCAAACAGGCTAGCGAAACGCTAAAGGGTAAACGGATAGCGCATGTTATCGAGTCGAACAGTCCTCACCGTTTCACGTTCTATAATGGCGATCCGGCGGAATACTCCAATAGGCTGGTAGGACGAACGGTCCTAGGCGCCCAAGGCTATGGCGCATTCGTGGACATCCTTATGGACGCGGATACCCACCTCTTAATCGGAGACGGAACCAATATGCGTTATTATACCTCCGCGGAAAAGGCCCCGAAGAAATATCAGCTTATGATCGTATTCGAGGACGACTCGTTCCTAGCTTTCACGGTTTCGATGTATGGTTCCATCTACGCTTTCAAAGGCGAGTTTGACAATCCCTATTACCAAGGTAGCATCCATAAGCTATGTCCGTTGGACGAGAGATTCGATAAAGCCTATTTTATCAGTCTCATCCGGAATCTCAAGAAAGATATATCCGCGAAGGCGCTGCTCGCCACCGAGCAACGTATTCCGGGCCTAGGCAACGGAGTTTGCCAAGATATCTTGTTCAATGCCCGGATCTCCCCGAAACGAAAAATATCGACTTTATCAGAAGAGGATATAGACCGCCTCTTCAACACCGTGAAATCCACGCTGGAAGAGATGACTCGCCGAGGAGGCCGGGATACGGAGAAGGATCTATACGGCGCCTTAGGCAATTACCGCACGATCCTATCGAAGAACACCTACCATGACCCTTGCCCCATCTGCGGCGAACGGATACAGAAAGAGGCTTACCTCGGAGGCAGCATTTACTATTGCCCGCATTGCCAGCCTAGTGCGGTAAATTAATAATAGATCCGCATAAGCAGGGATCGGAATACGTCCTATCGCAATGATACATATAATATATTTATCTCCAACAGATAAAATATTACTCTATCAAACAAGCATCACCCAAATTAAATTCATACTTTTGTCTAATTGAATATTATATACTAATTAAGCAATGCAAACGACAGCGAAGAAATGCAATCATGGGGCTAATATACGCCGGTGGAGAGAATGGCGTAATGTAAACCAAGACGTTCTTGCGGAAGAAATAGGAGTATCGCAGGCTACCCTCTCTGGCTATGAGAAAAAAGAGACGCTGGAACAGGAGATCTTGGATAAGATCGCCGTAGCCTTGAACATTCCGGTGGAAGCCATTACGGAACTTGATAACGCTGCGTCTATTAATATTGTCTCTAGCACCTTATATGATAAAGCAGGTTCAATATTTAATAATCCGACATTCAATCCGATCGATAAAGTTATCGAACTATACAACGAGAAAAACGCCTTATATGAGCGAATGCTAAAAGAGAAAGACAGCGTAATCGAATTACTGAAGGAAATAGTAAAGGACAAGATGTAAGATTTGTCCCAGCAAATCGCAGCTAATATATATAATTTGTCGCCTTGTTGTAGAGACGTAGCGTGCTGCGTCTCATCCCCTCGAAATGGAAACTTTAAGATTCTATCAGGATAGTAGGATATATAGCATATGTCTCTACAACGGTAGGGGCTCAAAAGATAAGTAATACGCTCAAATTGACAATATGACAATATGTAATCTGAAGCCCCGGAGAATCGTTTTTTCCGGGCAAAGGTACATACTGTTACCAAATACGAGAAAAAATATCAGCAATCAATTGTATTATAGCACTTTGCTTAAATACACCCTTTCATTCTAGCGAGATTAATTCATCCTATCTCATATTTATGCAGGAGAAAGGTGCTTTTCATACAGATGCGTCGCCCATTTCTATAGGTTGCGTACCCAATTCCTACCGTATGTATCGCCAAACACATACGGTAACGTTGCCTAACACTGGCTTTCGCGTTACCTAATCCCATTACTTTCGTCTCCTAATAGAGATATTCATACAAAAAAACAGGGTAAAATGGATAATTTGACCATAAAGCACCCCCTATTTCTTCTATTAGCAAAAAGGCCCTGTCATCATAATCCCGGATTTTCAAACAAAACGTCAAGGTTATCGCATTTTCGCTTACAACATCATTGAAGCCAACCGCAAAACAGATTGCCGCCCCCTGCTTTTGCGAGTGTTTTACAAACATAGAGTTTTGCAGGTGAGCCGTCATTCTTGATAAGTGAGGAAAAAGAAAAAGCCCTGTAATCTTTAAATTACAGAGCTTTACTTTATTTTGCTTTCTTTGAAAGCGGTCCGGACGGGACTCGAACCCGCGACCCCATGCGTGACAGGCATGTATTCTAACCAGCTGAACTACCGAACCATTTTATAATCAATAATAATTTTGAAAAAGAGGCGGTCCGGACGGGACTCGAACCCGCGACCCCATGCGTGACAGGCATGTATTCTAACCAGCTGAACTACCGAACCTCTTTTCTTTATCGCTATCTCTCTCGATTGCGGTGCAAAGGTAAGTATTATTTTTAAACCTGCAATAGCTGGAGTAAAAAAAATCAACTTTTCGCTGAAATATTCTTTCCATAGGTCCACATAAGCGATCGTCCCTTTCTTTATTTCCCCTTCCCGATCACACCAGTTTATCACAAATACATTTCATTTTGGAACTTTTCAATCGCCATTCATAATTATGTAATGATAATTTGTTACTTTTGCGACTCAATATAAATGCTTAACAACAATGGACGTTGCCATTATTAAATATAATGCCGGAAACATCTACTCGGTAGATTACGCTTTGAAGCGGTTGGGCGTTACCCCGATCATCACGGCTGATCCGGAATTATTAAATAAAGCGGATAAGGTTATCTTTCCCGGAGTAGGTGAAGCTTTCACGACCATGGAGTATTTAAGGGAGCATAAATTGGATCAGGTGATCTTGAACCTAAAGCAACCGGTACTCGGGATATGCCTCGGCATGCAATTGATGTGCATGCGTTCGGAGGAGGGAAACGCAGATTGCTTGGGGATCTTCCCTACGGAAGTAAAACGTTTTATTCCGCAAAAGCATGAGGACAAGGTTCCTCACATGGGTTGGAATACCTTGACAAACGTTAAAAGCGGCCTATTCAATGAGCGATTGGAGAACAAATTTGTTTACTTCGTACATAGTTATTATGTACCTGTAAATGAATATACGGCGGCTACGACCGATTACATCCTTCCGTTCAGCGCCGCTTTACATAAGGACAACTTCTACGCAACACAGTTCCATCCGGAAAAAAGTGGATCGGTAGGAGAGGTTATATTGAAAAACTTTTTAAAGATATGATTGAGCTTATTCCCGCTATAGATATAATAGATGGCAAATGCGTCCGGTTGACGCAAGGAGATTACGCGACCAAGAAGGTTTACAACGAAGATCCTCTGGAGGTGGCCAAGATGTTCGAGGGTAACGGCATCCGGCGTTTGCATGTGGTAGATTTGGATGGAGCCCGTGAAGGACGCATCATCAACTACCGTATCCTTGAGCGGATAGCGACCCGGACTTCCTTGATCATTGATTTCGGAGGGGGCTTGAAACAAGAGGATGATCTGGAGATCGCCTTCGAAAGCGGCGCCCAGATGGTAACCGGGGGCAGTATCGCCGTGAAGAACCCGGAAATGTTCACCTCTTGGATCAGCAAGTTCGGTAGCGAGAAAATCATATTAGGGGCCGATGCCAAGGAAAAGAAGATCGCCATCAGTGGTTGGGAGGAAACGACCAGCCAGGAGTTGATTCCTTTTATCAAAGGATATTACGACAAGGGGATTACCAAGGTGATCTGCACGGATATCGCACGGGATGGTATGCTGCAAGGCCCGGCTATCGATTTATATAAAGAGATACGGGACGAGATCCCCTTCCTTTATATCATAGCGAGCGGTGGCGTAAGCTCGATCGAGGATATTGAGAAATTATCTGAGGCTGGGATTCCCGCTGTCATTTTCGGCAAGGCCATTTATGAAGGGAAGATCCAGTTGAAAGATTTACTTCGTTTTACTTGAAATAATAAAATAGATATATGCTAGCCAAGAGAATTGTTCCCTGTCTGGATATAAAGGATGGAAAGACCGTAAAAGGCATCAACTTCGTGAACTTTCGCGACGCTGGAGACCCCGTGGAGTTGGGTGCCCAGTACAGCCGTGAAGGGGCCGACGAATTAGTGTACTTGGATATTACCGCCTCACACGAGGGGCGAAAGACTTTCACCGAGTTGGTAAAACAAGTGGCGGCCCATATCAGCATCCCTTTTACCGTGGGTGGAGGTATCAACGAATTGAAGGACGTGGATCGTTTGCTTAGCGCTGGCGCCGATAAGGTCTCGATCAACTCGGCGGCTTTACGTAACCCGGCATTAATCGAGGAGATCGCCAAGAACTTTGGTAGTCAGGTATGCGTAGTCGCTATCGACGCTAATTTTGAGAACAATGACTGGCTATGCTATCTAAACGGAGGGCGTGTCCCGACGGATAAGTATTTGTTTCAATGGGCCTCGGAAGCGGAAAGCCGTGGCGCCGGCGAGATCCTTTTCACCAGTATGACGCACGATGGCGTAAAAGACGGATACGCGAACGACGCTCTGGCTACCTTGGCCGATACGTTGCATATCCCGGTTATCGCCTCCGGTGGAGCGGGAAAGATGGAACATTTCCGGGATACGTTTTCCAATGGGAAAGCGGACGCGGCTTTAGCGGCCAGCGTTTTCCATTTCGGCGAGATACGGATAGGCGACTTGAAGCAATACCTCAAGGACGAGGGGATCAATGTAAGGATATAACACATTATATATAAAGATGAAATTAGATTTCGAGAAAATGGGCGGATTAATACCCGCTATCGTACAAGACAACAACACTAGTAAGGTATTAATGTTGGGCTTCATGAATCAAGAAGCTTATGATGAGACAGTAAGTACGGGTAAGGTTACATTCTTTAGCCGCACGAAAAACCGTTTGTGGATGAAGGGAGAGAGTAGCGGAAATACGTTGCAGGTGGTTAGCATCACGGCGGATTGCGACAACGATACATTATTGATCAAGGCGATTCCAGCCGGACCGGTTTGTCATACGGGAGCGGATACTTGTTTCGGCGAGAAGAACGTAGAGGATATCATGTTCTTGAAATACTTGCAGAACTTCATCGAGCGTCGCCGTCAAGAAATGCCGGAAGGTTCCTATACGACTACCTTATTCCAGAAAGGCGTGAATCGCATGGCCCAGAAAGTCGGCGAAGAAGCGGTAGAGACCGTTATCGAGGCGACCAACGGAACCGAAGACGGCTTCATCTATGAGGCATCCGACTTGGTTTACCACTTAATCGTATTATTGACAAGCAAGGGACTTCGTCTGGAAGACCTCGCCCGTGAATTAAAGAAAAGACATAAAGGTTGATAAATTCTATGGAAGAAGATATTCTACTCAAATTAGAGAACGTGGAGATATGCCGTGAGGAAAACAGGGTATTACACGACGCATGCCTCACGCTTCGTAACGGAGAGTTCGTATATGTGATCGGGAAGGTAGGCTCCGGTAAAAGCAGCCTGCTCAAGTCCTTGTATTGCGAGATACCGATCTTGCGAGGCGAGGCACGTATCATGGATTACAACCTCACCAAGATGAAGCGGAAGGATATCCCTTATTTGCGTAGGAAACTAGGTATCGTCTTCCAAGATTTCCAATTGTTGACCGACCGTTCCGTCTCCAAGAATCTGGAATTCGTGCTGAAAGCCACCGGATGGAAAAAGAAAAGCGAGATCAAGGAACGGATAGACAACGTGCTCCGTCAGGTAGGCATGCAAGACAAAGGCTATAAAATGCCGCATGAGCTATCCGGCGGGGAACAACAACGTATCGTTATTGCCCGTGTCCTTCTGAACAACCCCAAGTTGATACTGGCGGATGAGCCGACCGGCAACTTGGACCCGGAGACGAGCGGACAAATCGTACAACTCTTACACGACATCTGCCAGCAGGGAACGGCGGTGATTATGACCACTCATAACTATACGATCGTGCATAATTATCCTGCCCGCATAGTAAAATGCGAGAATGCCTGTCTAAGTGATGTCAGAGAATAATTTTTTTGTAACTTTGCGGTCGCATTCGATTGAAAAAGAAAACAATTTAATATAGAACAAAAGAAGATGAAAGTTTTAAAGTTTGGCGGTACTTCTGTGGGATCTGCACAGAGAATGAAAGATGTAGCGAAACTGATCACGGGAGACCGTAAGATCGTTGTATTGTCAGCCATGTCGGGTACAACCAACTCGTTAGTCGAGATTTCCGACTACCTGTACAAAAAGAACCCAGACGGAGCGAATGAGATCATCAACAAGCTTGCCATGAAATACATGGGCCATGTTGAGGAACTATACAGCACCGAGGAATATAAACAGAAGGCCAAAGAACTGATAAAATCTCATTTCGAATATATCCGTACGTTCACGAAGGATCTGTTTACCTTATTCGAGGAAAAGGTTGTCTTGGCGCAAGGAGAGTTGATCTCTACGGGTATGATGAATCTTTATTTGAACGAATGCGGCGTGAAATCCGTATTGATCCCGGCTTTGGATTATATGCGTACGGATAAGAACGCGGAACCGGACCCTGTCTATATCAAAGAGAAATTGGTAAAATTACTCGCTGATAATAAGGATGCTGATCTATACATCACACAAGGTTATATCTGCCGCAACGCTTACGGCGAGATCGATAACCTGCAACGGGGTGGTAGCGACTATAGCGCATCCTTAATCGGCGCGGCTATCGGTGCGGAAGAGATCCAGATCTGGACAGACATCGACGGTATGCACAATAACGACCCTCGTATCGTACAGGGAACGTCTCCAGTCCGTCAATTGCATTTCGAGGAAGCTGCCGAGTTAGCTTATTTCGGAGCCAAGATCCTTCACCCGACTTGTATATTACCGGCTAAATTGAACAACATCCCGGTCCGTTTGCTAAATACAATGCAGCCGGACGCTCCGGGTACATTGATCTCAAACGCTATCGAAAAAGGTAAGATCAAAGCGGTCGCCGCCAAAGACAATATTACCTCTATCAAGATCAAGAGCGGACGTATGTTGCTAGCTACAGGTTTCTTGCGTAAGGTATTCGAGACTTTCGAGAACTACCAGACTCCGATCGACATGGTTACGACTTCCGAAGTGGGTGTCTCCGTTACGATCGATAACCGCAAGCATCTGGAAGAGATCGTTGACGATTTGAAGAAGTACGGAACCGTGACCGTAGACGAGGATATGGTTATCGTTTGCGTGGTTGGCGACCTAGAATGGGATAACATCGGCTTCGAGGCTCGTATCGTACAAGCTATGAAGGATGTCCCGGTCCGTATGATCTCCTACGGAGGAAGCAACTACAACGTCTCCTTGCTGATCAAGGCCTCGGACAAGCAGAGAGCGCTGCAAGCTCTAAGCGATCATTTATTTAACAACAAATAAAAACAAACGAGGGC
The DNA here is from genome assembly GCF_023656845.1 of Parabacteroides sp. Y3-G-102. NCBI lineage: Bacteria > Pseudomonadati > Bacteroidota > Bacteroidia > Bacteroidales > Tannerellaceae > Parabacteroides > Parabacteroides sp. Y3-G-102. The sequence goes on from NZ_JAMOKU010000009.1 coordinate 11,453, forward strand.
AGCCTTTTACAGACTGCCCTTATTTATCTTTATATAATTTCGTATAATATGCTCAAAGGAACATTTCCTGTAGAAAAGTTCAAGCAGCTTTCTACGCCTTTTTATTATTATGATGTCAAGCTATTGCAAGACACATTAGACGTAGTAAAAACCGAATCCGGGAAATATGGTTACCACGTGCATTATGCCGTGAAAGCGAATGCCAATCCCCGTATCCTTTCCATCATAGCGGCAAACGGCCTTGGCGCAGACTGCGTAAGTGGCGGCGAGGTACAGGCAGCTTTAGATGCCGGTTTTCCTGCCGATAAGATTGTCTTTGCTGGTGTTGGCAAAGCGGATTGGGAGATCAACCTAGGACTGGACAATGATATTTTCTGCTTTAACGTGGAATCTGCCGTTGAGCTGGAAATCATCAATGAGCTGGCGGCCACCAAGAATAAAGTAGCCTCTATCGCCCTTCGTATCAACCCGGAAGTGGATGCCCATACACATGCCAAGATCACGACGGGTATGAAGGAAAATAAATTCGGTATCAACCTTAGCCAATTAGGAGGCGTACTGGATAAATTAAAGGAGATGAAGAATGTGAAGTTGATCGGTATCCATAGCCATATCGGTTCACAGATCACGGATATGTCTAGCTTCCGCAATTTGGTAATTCGTTTCAACGAGATACAGGAAGAACTGGAAGCTCACGGGGTTACGGTGGAGAACCTGAACTTCGGAGGTGGATTAGGTATCGATTACTATCACCCGAATCATTTATCGATCCCGGCTTTCGATAACTATTTCGCGGCCATTCATAAACTGCTTCAAGTACGTCCGGGTCAACAGGTACATTTTGAGCCGGGACGTTCGATCGTCGCTCAATGCGGAACATTAATCTCTAAGGTATTATATGTCAAGGAAGGAGAGACGAAGAAATTCGCTATCCTTGACGCAGGTTTCACGGAATTGATCCGCCCGGCGATGTACGACGCTTATCACCGTATCGAGAACATCAGCAGCGATGAGGCAGTAGAGACTTACGATGTAGTGGGCCCGATCTGTGAGTCATCGGATGTATTCGGTAAGGATGTAGAGTTGAATAAGGCTCATCGTGGCGACTTGATCGCCCTTCGTTCCGCCGGCGCTTATGGCGAGGTCATGGCCTCCCAATACAACTGCCGTCATTTACCGAAAGCCTATTATTCCGATACGATATAATAAAGAGGTAATAGCGCTTCGCTACTATACCAATATACCCATGCGAATACGTTTTAGGTATCGCATTGGTATATTGTCGTTTTAGCACATTGACATTTAATACATTGGTACATTATTATGTTTCTACTCAATACTACAGAGCTTTTCCTTTTGGGGATCTCTTTGATAGGGTTCGTTATCTTATCTCTTTATTATCTGATCGCTTATGCCCGCCCTTTACGTGCGTCAAAACGAACGGATGATACCTTAGAGGAAGGTAATAAACTCCCCGTATCCATCATCATATACGCTAAAAATGATTCTGAGAACCTCAAGAAACACCTTCCTGCGTTACTTACACAAGATTACCCTGAATATCAGGTAGTCGTTATCAACGATGGCTCGAGCGACGATACCGACGATACGCTAAAGTTCTTTCAAAATGAGTATAAACATTTGTATCATACTTACGTCCCCTCGGACGCTCGCTACCTAAGCCGCCGTAAACTGGCGTTTACCTTAGGTGTGAAAGCGGCCAAATACGATATTCTTCTATTCACGGAGGCGAATTGCCAACCGCTCAACGATCAATGGTTATCCGCCATGGTTGGTGGATACACACCCGAGACCAGTATTGTCTTGGGCTACTGCAAATACAGCAACTACAAGGGATTCTTTCATAAGTTGATCGCCTATGATAACTTGTTGACGGGTTTACGTTATCTATCTTCCGCCCTCTCCCATCACCCATATACCGGAAACGGACGAAATTTATCTTATCGGAAAGAGTTATTCTTCAAGCATAAAGGTTACTACCAATCCTTGAACTTGCATGCGGGAGACGATGACTTATTCATCAACGAAGCCTCGACCAAGGAGAATACGAAAGTAATTTATACCCCGGACAGCCTAACGGAAATGGATCAAATCGAACGTTTTGGAATCTGGAAAGAGATGAAGGTTTCCCGTGCTGCCACTCAACGGTATTACAAAGGAAGCGCCTTGACATTCTATCATCTCGAATCCACTTGTTTCTACCTTTTCCAAGCATCGGTTATCGCTACGGTCGTGATCGGACTACAGGGTAACTGGCTAATCTCCTTGATCGCCATATTATTATATTTGATACGTTTTATAATCAAGGCAATCGTTTTCGGCAAATCGGCTCGAATGCTTCAACAAAGCCCTACTATCGGTTGGTTATTCCTGTTGGAGTTTATTCAACCCATATTCAATGGATATGTCCGTATTTACCGGCTTTTCAGAAGTAGGAAGGATTATACGTTCCGGTTGGAGAATTAATAATGATGAGCACTCTCATAGGATATCTCTTCTTCCGCCACTTTGGGAAGTTCTTCCTCCTCTAATAGCGGGTAGGCTGGGGTAAACTTTGCTTGGTAAGTAGATTCCAAATACGTCTTTTCCAATAAACGGACGACATTTTCTAAAGTAGCTTGCCGTTCTTTGGGCTTAAGCTGGCATTCCCAGATCACCATCGTATTCCAGCCCATCGCTCGTAATTCCTCACGTACACGGGCATCCCGGGCTTTATTCCGGTTTAGTTTCTCGGTCCACCACTCTACCCGGGTACGGGGAGGACGAAATTCAGGGCAACCCTCGTGCCCATGCCAGAAACAGCCGTTCACGAAGATAGCGGTCTTATATTTACGCAATACGATATCAGGGGTACCGGGAAGGCGCTTTACATTCACACGAAAGCGAAAGCCACAATGGAACAGGTATTTACGGACTATAATCTCGGGCTTTGTATTCTTGCCCTTAATCATAGACATGATATAGCTACGCTTTTCTTTAGAGATAAGATCTGTCATATCAATCCGGCAAAACTAGAACGTATGCCAAAGATACGGCTTTTATTCAAAACGGATACTCTTGGCCGGATCAATCTTCGTAATCAAATAGGAAGGTCCTAACATCATCAACATGGAGGCGGCCAATGTCCCTATATTCAAAAGGAACAGTGAAAATAGACTCAGATCGATAGGCACGGCATCCAAATAATAAATAGAAGGGTCTAATTGGATAATATGGAAATGAGATTGAAGCAAACAAAGAGAGATACCGATGATATTCCCCCACAACATTCCTTTGCCGATCAAGAAGAAAGAGACATACAAGAAGATCTTGCGAATACTGTTATTATTTTGTCCCAAGGCTTTTAGGATTCCGATCATATTGGTACGTTCCAAGATTATGATCAATAATCCGGAGATCATGGTAAACCCTGCGACGGAAAGCATCAGCGCCAAGATAACCACCACATTGATGTCTAGCACATCCAGCCAATTAAAGATCATCGGGTTCAACTCCTTGATCGAGCGGGCGTAAAACGTATTGCCATTTCGGTCTTGCCGTTCCGTCAGATCGAAATAAATATCCTCGGCCACTTGGTCCAAACGATCATAGTCATCCACTTGCAACTCCAGTCCGCTTACTTGATCTTTATCCCAACCGTTCAAGCGACGTATCTGCTTAATATCAGCAATTACGAACATCTTGTCATAATCAAGGAAACCCGTCTCATAAATCCCCGTGATCGTGAACTTACGGGCACGCACATCGTCTTGCACAAAATAAGTCAGGAAAGAATCCCCAACCTTTAGTCCTAGCAGATCTGATAAATACTTGGAAATAATAACATCCGTAGAGTTCTTATCCGGCTGGATCGTAAAGATCTCGCCCTCTTTTAAATTATCCTTGAAGAAAGTCCAGTCATAATCCGTATCCACCCCTTTCAAGACAATCCCTTGAAAATCTTGGTCAGTCTTCAAGATACCGAGCTTCGTTGCGAATTTCTCGACATGGCGAATACCCGGGAATGCATCGAGCGCATTCAATAAAGTATCGCTAACCGCTATCGGCTGCGACTCATAGGAAGAATTACTATCAAAATTCGTGATCTGGATATGCGAGCCGAAACCGATCACCTTGTTCCGGACCTCTTTCTTAAAGCCTATCACGATCGCCACCGAAAGAATCATCACCGCCAATCCCAAGGCGATCCCGATCATGGCAATACGAACAGCGGGAGGAGTAACCTCACGATCCCCCTCCTTGCTGAAATGTATCTTTTTGGCGATAAATAGCTCTAAATTCATTTATAACATTCTTCCCGGATAAGCTTCCAGCGCCTTTGATAACACCGTCAAAGCTTTCGCCAGATCTTCCTTTTTCAAGACATAGGCCATACGGACCTCATTCTTACCAAGTCCCGGTGTCGTGTAAAAACCCGACGCCGGTGCCATCATGACCGTCTGACCCTCGTATTCAAACTCTTCCAGACACCAAGCGCAGAACTTATCGGCATCATCCACCGGAAGTTTAGCCACCGTATAGAAAGCGCCCATCGGTATGGGAGAATAAACGCCGGGAATACGGTTCAAGCCATCGATCAAGCATTTACGCCGTTCCACATACTCGTCATAAGTCTCACGGGCATACTCCTCGGAAGCATCCAAAGAAGCCTCGGCCGCAATCTGTCCGATCAAAGGCGGGCTTAAACGAGCTTGGCAGAACTTCATGACGGCACTACGCACTTCGGCATTTTTCGTAATCAACGCACCGATACGGATACCGCATTCCGAATAGCGTTTGGAGACAGAATCGATCAATACCACGTTCTGCTCGATACCTTCCAGATGACAAGCCGAGATATACGGGGAACCGGTATAGATAAACTCCCGGTATACCTCATCCGAGAAAAGATAAAGATCATATTTCTTTACGATATCCCGGATTTGATTCATCTCACGACGCGTATACAAATAACCCGTAGGATTGTTCGGGTTACAGATCAGGATCGCTTTGGTACGCTCATTGATCAACTCCTCGAATTTTTCCACTTTCGGAAGAGAAAATCCTTCCTCTATCGTAGTCGTCACTGTCCGGATCACGGCTCCTGCCGAGATAGCGAATGCCATATAATTAGCATAAGCAGGTTCCGGTACGATAATCTCATCACCCGGATTCAAGCAACTCAAGAAGGCAAACAAAACAGCCTCCGAACCACCGGTAGTGATGATAATATCGTCAGCCGTAAGATTAATATCATACTTTTTATAATATCCAACCAACTTCTCGCGATAACTGCGATATCCCTGACTAGGGCTATATTCCAACACCGTACGATCGACATTACGGATCGCATCGAGTGCCGCTCGCGGAGTGGGAAGGTCGGGCTGACCGATATTCAGGTGATACACATGAACTCCTCTCTGTTTGGCAGCATCGGCCAATGGAGCCAGCTTCCGGATCGGGGAAGCGGGCATTTCGACTCCTCTTTGTGAGATGTTGGGCATTACTATCTTATATTTATTCGTTTTGAGGGGCAAAGATAGTAAAATTATTAATCAAATACCCGGTCTTGGCGAATCTTTGCTAGCGTGCATCGTAGATACAAAAGCATTCGGATCGATCTCTTTTACCTCATCTTTCAAGCGGGGCATGTCCTTACGCTCGGCAATCGTAAAGATAATCTCGGTCTCATGTCCCTCGTACATGCCTTTACCATGGATAAATGTTCCTCTCATACCCATTTTATCGACAATCAAATCACGCATTTCCTTTGTCTTTCGGGAAACGATAAAGACAGCACGGTTCGGGTTCTCCGTCTGGAACATCTCCACGATCTTTCCATATACGAAAATAGTAAACCAAGAATACAAAGGTACCGCCCAATCCTTAAACACGATCAAGCCCAACAATACGACCGCGGAATCCAATACGATGATCATATTGCTAACCTTCAAGTTGGAGTCATTAGCGATCACACGTGCCAATACATCCGTACCGGCACTCGTACTTTGCGCCCGGAAAATACAGGTAACGCCCAAGCCTAAAATAGCTCCACCGTAAAAGGCGGCAATAAAGGCATCGTTCTCCACCAATGGATCGGTAAGGAAATAAGATAATGAGTCGGTAAATATAGAGATCAGCAAGAAAGTGACGATCGTCTTCGGGCCGGAAGACAATCCGATCTTTTTCATCGCCAAAATCAGCAACGGGATATTGAAGCAAAGCGCCGTCGCACCCATCGGCAAACCATCCGGGAAGAACGGGAACAAATCTTTCGTCACATAGTGGATTACGATAGAGATACCGTACACACCTCCCGGTACGATTTTGTAAGGCGCTAGGAAAAGCACGTAACTAAGTGCCTGCAAAAATGAACCTACCACGATTAAGGAGTAGTCCATTACATTTCTCTTCAAAGTAGCATTAGAAGGGACTAATAGTTGTTGTGTTGTCATGACTCGAATTAAGCGTTATTTGTAAAACGCCGCAAACTTACACAATCTTCTTCGATTTATACGCAAGCCTTAAAAAAAAGTATCCCCACTATTTACCTTTTGACAGGAAATAGTGGGGGGACACACTCTTATATAGTATAAATTACTTACTTGCGTTATCCGCTAAGTACACTTCCGGGAACGTATTAACACCCAGCGTACGGTTGTTATTGTTCGTGATATTCAATAAAGTAACATACTTACGATATTGATCCGGGCTCAAAGCCTTCTTCATCAACTTCAAGTTACCGTAAACCGCTTGATACATTTTCTTATCCTGCAATTTAGCGCTAGCCTTTACGCTCGCATTCTGCATCTCGATGAAATATTCGTTGATGTTAGCTACCTCGTCCAACTGGCTCGGAGTCAATTGCAAATAGTTTGCTAACTTTTCTGTACTCACCACAAACGGTTCTCTACTCAAACTCGGTTTCTGAGCGAAGCTCATTGTCGCACACATCAATAAGGCTGCGACTGCCATTCCAAAACGTTTCATAATACCTAAAAACCTTAAATTGTTAAACCTAAACAAAAACCTTAAAAACACATAGCCCAATCACATTGGCTTAATTACTTCTCAGCCAAATAACTGTCCAAAAGCGGATTAGAAACCTTATCTTCCTGATTAGCGCGAGTCACATTAATCAACGCTACATATTTACGATATTGATCTTTAGTCAATGCACGTTTCATCAGTTTCAAATTACACAACAATGCGTTGCGAGTTTCTTCCGGTCTTGCGTTATTGCAAAGCGCTTCCGCAGACAGGGGTTGACCTAATTGATTCTCGAAGTAAGTATTAATCTCTGACACCTCAGCGATCTGGTTTGCGTCAAGCTGCAAATATCTGCTTAGCTTATCGAAACTCATACTCTTTGAATCACTAACCTTTTGAGCGAAGCTCATTGTCGCTACCATCATTAAAGCGACTACCATCATACCTAAACGTCTCATAATACCTAAAATTTAAACCTAAACTAAGACCTTAACTAATAAATGCGGCGTTTCCGCATCTTCTATCTTTCTCTTTTTGTTACTGCAAATATAACAGTATGTTTTATAACATTGTTCTTCAATACGGTTAATTTTTGCAAACAATTGACGTTATTGATATATATCAAGGCATATAGCAATCATTTTGTAATATATATTACAATAAACACTATCTATTTCATCATAGACACCGTTTATAAACAAACAAAAGCCTAGATATATTCTTATACAAGCCTAGCTGTATTCTTATACGATACCATATCTATTCTATAATCTCCGTCGTGGATTATACAAACCACAGCGTGGTCTATAAAAACCACGACATGATCTATACAGACCACGACGTGGTTTATAGAATAGATACAGTCACAAGATACTTTTTATGCAATAGCTTGATACTTTACATCTATCCTTTACTTATTTATCGGCTAGATAAACATCGGGGAAGGAAAGCCCGCTCGTCATCCGGTTATTATTGTTCGTTACGTTGATCAAAGCCACGTATTTCCGATATTGATCGGTGCTTAACGCCTTTTTCATCAACTTTAAGTTGCCAAATACGGCTTGCCGCATCCGTTTATCCCGCATTTTATGACTTCCCCTCAAGCCCTCGCTTTGCTTTTCCCTAAAATAATCGTTGATCATCGCTACCTCATTAATCTGGCTGGGACGTAATTCCAGATAGCTTACCAATTGGCCCACATTGACTACAAACGGTTCTTTATGTAAGCTCGATTCCTGCGCGAAACTCATTGTCACACTTACCAACAAGGCTGACATAGCCATTACTAAACGTTTCATACTACCTATTCCTTTCATTTGTTAAACCTTAAAAACCTATTTCTCTGTGATCTTTGATACAAATATAGGGTGAGGTTTCCCGCTAGAAAAGGAAGAATCGACGAAGTACGCCGTAGGTTTAGACGAAACCGGGAATCAAGCGGATCAAGGGATCAGCTTATTCCTCTCGTACGAGGCTTTTACCAAGCGGATATAGACGAATAAGGAAAGAAGGCAACAAACCGCCCCGACTCCGTAGGCGGTAGCCAGATTGGCACGGGTAGCGATAAAGCCGGCGGATAACATCCCGATCCCCATCCCGAAATCGAAAGAGGTCAAGTAGGTAGAAGTGGCCGTACCGCGCATATGGTGCGGAGCGACATTCACGAAAAGACATTGGAAAGCCGGTACACTCACGCCAAAACCGATACCGATCGCCAAGGCGCAGGCGAAAAAGACAAACGATGTATGTACGGTAGCGAACACGGAAAACGAGATCGCCAAAGAGACCAAGGATACGATGGACACGACATGGATCTTGCCATGATCCACCAACCGTCCGGAAATCAAACGGGCCGTCCCTACACCGATCGCCATACATATAAAGAAATAGCCGGGGTTCGGCACCTCGATCTCTTTGCCATATAATACCACGAACGAGAGCAACATCCCATAAGGTATAGCGACCAGCAAATAGGCCAAGGCCGCAGGAAGCGCTTTTACCAAGATAAAACGATCCAACGAGAAGGCCGGACGAGGCACTTTCTCCCGTTTCGGATAACGGATCAGCCCGACGGAGCCGATCCCGACCAACGCAATCACCAAAGCGACCCCTATGATCCAGAAGAAACCATGCCGGTCGTATAGCCCCACCGCCACCAAGGGAGCCAAAGACATGGCGAGATTGATCGTCAATCCGTAAAAGCCCATGCCTTCTCCCCTTCGCTTGGAAGGGATTACGTCTATCGTAATCGTATTGCCGGAAACAGAGGTCAGTCCCATGAACCCGCCTTGGATGAAACGAACCGCCATGATCGTATAGACCGTCATCGCAAACCAATAACCGGCAAACAGACAGGCGAATATCGTGAAGGCGAATACATATAACGGTTTGCGCGAGAAACAATCTACCAGATACCCCGAGAACGGGCGCACGCACAGCAAGCCGATCGTATAGCTAGACAAGACCATCCCCACCTCAGACGTGCTGATGCCCAACTCTTCCACCAGATAGACCGGCATAGTAGGCATCAACATATAAAAGGCGAAATTCATCAAGAAGTAAGAGATACAACATTGGACGAAATTCCGGTTCCAAAGTACAGGTTTAGTCTCGCTCATTCCTCTTTATTACTTATGCCAGCTCGCTCAACTCCAGCCAACGCATCGTTTTCTCGTCGATCTCTTCCATGACTTGGGTGATCCGTTGAGATTTAGCCATGAGCTCGTCCGTAGACAAAGTACCACTGCTCATCGCAGTCTCCAACTCCGCCTTCTCCGCCTCCAAAGCCGGTATCTCCTCCTCTAGGGCCTCGAACTCTTTCCGTTCCTTGAAAGTGAGTTTTTTCTTTTGCTCATTGACAGGACGAGACGGTTTCTCCGGAGCCGGGTTTTGTCTCGCTTGCAAAGCAGCCTCCGCCTCTTTTTCCAGTTGGTCTTGCACATCTTTCCAATCCCGGTACTGCGTATAGTTGCCGGGGAAATCCTTGATATCAGCGTTACCCCAGAAAACCAGCAGGTGATCTACCACCTTATCCATAAAGTAACGGTCGTGGGAAACCACGATAGCACACCCCTTGAAGTTACGAAGGTATTCCTCCAATACGTTCAAGGTCACGATATCCAGATCATTGGTCGGCTCATCAAGCACCAAGAAGTTCGGGCTACGCATCAATACCGTACATAAATAGAGGCGACGCTTCTCGCCACCGCTCAATTTATAAACGTAATTATGCTGTTTCTCCGGCGTGAACAGGAAATAGTTCAAGAACTGGGACACTCCCATCTTCTGTCCGTTACCCAAATCCACGTATTCGGCGATCGCCTGCACCACGTCGATCACTTTCATTTGCTCATCGAACTTCAAACCATCTTGACTATAATAGCCAAAGCGAACGGTCTCGCCCACATCGAAATGGCCGCTATCGGGAGCCACCTCCCCCATCAGCATCTTGATAAAGGTAGATTTGCCCGTACCGTTATTCCCGACAATACCCATCTTCTCGTAACGGGCGAAAATATAGTTGAAATCCTCCGTAATCTTCAAATCACCGAAACGTTTGCTTACATTCACCGCCTCGAAAATCTTCGAACCGATGTAAGAAGCCTTCACGTCCAAGTTCACCTTTCCGGTATCCCGTTGTTGCTTCGCTTTCTTTTCCAGCTCATAAAAGGCATCGATACGGTACTTCGCTTTCGTGCCCCGTGCCTGCGGCTGGCGGCGCATCCAATCCAGTTCCGTACGGAGAAGATTCTTCGCACGCTCCACGTCGGCGTTCATCGCCTCGACACGCTCTTGGCGTTTCTCCAAATAATAGCTATAATTACCTTTATACGAATAGATTTGCTTATTATCGATCTCGATGATCTCACTACAAACACGATCCAAGAAGTAACGGTCGTGCGTCACCATCAAGATACTGATATTGGCCCGGCTCAGATAATCTTCCAGCCACTCGGTCATTTCCAGATCCAAATGGTTCGTCGGCTCATCCAAGATAATCAATTCAGGGTCCGTGATCAAGACATTCGCCAAGGCTACCCGTTTCAACTGTCCTCCGGACAATTCCCCGATCTTCTGATTGAAGTTATGAATCTTCAACTGCCCGAGGATTTGTTTCGCCTTTTGCTCATAATCCCACGCCTTGAAGCTATCCATACGGGTAAGGATGTCCTCCAGATTCGAATGATCCTCTTTCGCCATCGCCTCCTCGTACTCAGCGATCAACCGGACAGTCTCGTTCTTCGAGTGGAAGCAAGCCTGTAGCACGGTCAGTTCTTCCGGATAAGAAGGTGATTGCTCCAAATACCCGACCCGCAGGTCTTTCCGGAAAACCACCTCACCCGAGTCGTAATCCTCCTTACCACCGATAATATTCAACAAGGTAGTCTTACCCGTCCCGTTTTTAGCGATCAACCCGATCTTCTGTCCTTGTGCGACTCCGAACGTTATATCCTCGAAAAGAACCAAATCACCGAAGCTCTTGGTCAGCTTATCTATCTGAAGGTAACTTATCATGTTTTCTTATTTAAATTCAAATCGGAAGGCAAACTTACACAAAATCCTCGAATTTTAAGCTTTTCTCCGTACCTTTGGTGGAAGAATAAGAAAAACACCATGAATGTTAGAATAGATGAAAGTTGGAGAAAACGTCTGCAAGAAGAATTTGACAAGCCTTATTTCGAGCAATTGGTGACATTTGTCAAAAACGAATATAAGCAAGCGCACGTACTTCCTCCCGGGCCTCAGATATTCCATATATTTAACGCATGCCCGTTCGAGAAGGTTAAAGTCGTTATCTTGGGACAAGACCCCTATCCAAATCCGGGGCAATACTACGGGGTCTGTTTCTCGGTACCCGATGGCGTGGCGATTCCCGGCTCCTTGATGAATATATTCAAAGAGATCCACGATGATCTTGGGAAACCGATCCCTTCCTCCGGGAATTTGGATCGTTGGGTAAGCCAAGGCGTATTTCCGATGAATTCCGTCCTCACGGTCCGTGCCCACCAAACAGGTTCGCACCGGAACAGGGGATGGGAAACATTCACGGACGCCGTTATCAAGAAATTAAGCGACGAACGGGAAAATCTAGTATTCATGTTATGGGGTAGTTACGCAAAAGCCAAGATTTCCCTTATCGATACGAGCCAGCATTTGGTCCTAACGACCGTACATCCATCTCCCCGCTCCGCCGAATATGGTTTCTTCGGTTGTAAGCATTTCAGTAAGGCTAATGATTTCTTACGGGGTAAAGGCATCCCGGAAATCGATTGGTAAGTATAAATCAACCTAAATCAATCGCATATGGATATTCAAACTTTCATCAACAATTATTACGAAGCATTTTCTCTAAAGGCGGAATTGCCGATCGCTTTCTGGTATTCCGATTCTCTACTTGGAGAATTAAAGCAGACACAAGGCTGTTTATTCAAGGCCCTTCCCGCTATTAGGCAAGGCGAGATTATCAGTATGAACGGAGATAGCGTTGGCTGCGGAGGTGGAAAGTTTTATACAGGATTCACCCCTATGCCAGAGCATGTCCCCAATTTTGTCTCTTTAAAAGAGAGATATAAGCAAACTCCGGAAATGGTAGTCGAGGGTATAAAAGGCATGAACGTACAAAGGTCCTCCCTCCCATACCTCCATTTCGCAAGGATCGATCGATTAACCTCGTTTGAAAAGGTAGAGGGGCTTTTGTTCCTCGCAACTCCGGATATCTTGTCAGGGTTAATTACTTGGACCTTTTTCGACAACAATAATCCGGATGCCGTCTCCACACCATTTGGTTCCGGTTGCAGCTCCACCATCACGCTCACTGTCAACGAAAATAGACAAGGAGGTCACCGCACGTTCCTTGGTTTCTTCGATCCCTCGGTCCGACCATATGTGGAAAGCAACTTATTAAGTCTCACGATCCCGATGTCACGTTTCAAGACGATGTATCAGACAATGCGTAACTCCTCCCTATACGATACACACGCATGGGCGAAAATAAAAACCAGAATCAATGAAGGCTGATTTTTATACGGAAGTTTATAACATCGTCAGAGAGATACCAGAAGGATGTGTGGTTACCTACGGGCAGCTAGCCAAGCTCGCCCGAAGGCCACAATGTTCCCGTATGGTAGGGCAGGCAATGTTCAACGTCCCGAAAGAACTGAACCTGCCTTGCCACCGGGTGGTAAACAGCCAAGGCAGATTAGCTCCCAACTGGGCGGAACAACGGGGATTATTGGAGAAAGAAGGCATTACCTTCAAGAAGAATGGCTGCGTTGACTTGAAGAAACATATTTGGGAGGATATATTACCGATTATCTAATCCGATAACAAAATGTAAAATCAGCAAGTTCTTAAAAGAACCATTCCCAATGCTATTTGCCAAGATCATTCTTTTCCAACCATTCGCCCAGCAGATCCGCTAGTTGGCCATTATTCAAATCCTGCATCAAGAAATGGGTATTACCATAAATACCGATCTTGGGCAACTCAACTAAGGTCGCGTTTCCCCCATGCCTATTTATGGCCTCCACGAATTTACGTCCCATTTGCAGACGTACACGCCAATTCTCGCCACCAAGATTCTCTGATGGAGTCTCCGGAATATAATCACCGAAATACATTACGATTGGAATCCGGGTAAGTCGCAAGAACTGTTCCATAGGAATAGCTACTCCAGTCGCCCCACCGGTAAGTCCGGCGATCGGATCGGGCACCTCCCCCTCGGGAAACACATAGCCACCCGGCTCATATGAAACGACAGCCTTGACATTCGGATTTTGTATAGCGGCCATCCATCCCGGGAAACCTCCCGCCGAATGTGTTACAAGGATATTGTCCCCTATTTTTTCCGTCAAGGCATTGATTGCCGGTACATCTTGTTTGTGATCACTGATATCGGGCGTCATCTCCCGGAAAAACTGCGATAGATAGGCTGAATCAGACGGAAACTGCACACCTTTGTTATATTCCGGCCAAATCCCGATACGCCAGATGTCAAACCAGAACATCTCATCGGCCAGCGGCTTGACCGTAGTCGTAGCAGATGTCCTTCCGGCACGGCCACGACCGGGAAGATCCATCACGTAACTGCTATATCCCCGGCATAACATGAGAGTAGCGAAACCATCCCGCCCATCGGGTGTCATTTGCCAACATATCCCAGAGCCACCATAACCATGAACATAAACCAAAGGCAATTTTTTCGCATGGGCCGGAACTTGGAAATCTACGAAAGCATGATCCGCACGATAGCTCTGCCCGGTCTCGACTTGGGTAGCCCAACCGACAAACTTACTGTTGTCATACGTACCCGGACGCTGTATGGTTTGTCCTCCTACGGAGAAATGTCCTTGTTTAGCGATCACCAAATCCTGGGCATCTGCCATTCCAAACACGGGTATTAATAATGCTAATAATAAAATCTTCTTCATATTCTTCTGATTCATTTTTTATCCGTTAATTGTCCGAGCACATCACGTAATGGATCTGAACTCTTTTTCCCTAGGTTTATCTCTACGATATTTAGCAAAGCCGTAAGTTGCTCTGGCGTAATACCCAGATGCAAGCAAATTGACATATGGCCGTAAGCCATAGGTTCAACACCGCCAACGCCTGCCAATACAGACACGGTCGCTAATTCACGCTCCCTATATGTCAATAAGTCGCGCTCAAAAAGGTCCGCGAACAGATGTTCCTTGAGGAAACGTTCGATCGTCGGGGCAAATACCGCATATCCGGTTTTAGGGACAGAAGCAGACGTACCCGATATTTCCGCCAGAATATCCCGTCCCCGCTCATATCGACTCCCACCGTCCTCGATAGCAGAGGCTTCACGACCCTCTACATCTTTAATTCCCATGTTTTTTCTCTCTTCAATGACTTGCATAAATGTCTGTATGGCTCTTAAGCTGCGAGGAAATCCACAATAAGCATAGGCATGTATTAGTACTTCGTTTACTTCATTAACGGTCATACCGGATTCAAGTCCTTTCACAAGCGCCTGTCTCAGATGCGCCAAGTCTCCCTTGCCCGTGTACGCCGCGATAGAGACAATGGCTTGTTCCCTGGCTTCCAATACCCGGTTTGCTTCGGCATACACATTCTCCGCTTGGCTTGTCGCTTCTTGATATTCCTTCTCTCCCACCGGACTGAGCCACACCGCCTCATTCGTTTGAGGATTGCAACTTACGGCAACGTGAGCAAACCAGCTATCCGGAGCCGCCCCATGCCAGTGAATCACGTCAGGCGCAATTTCCACGATATCCCCCGGATACAATCTTCTGGCCGGTTTCCCCTTTTCCTGATAGTAGCCTATGCCTGCTGACGCGACAAGTATCTGCCCCCCTTTATGATAATGCCAATTATTCCGGCAACGAGGCTCAAAAGTGACATTAGACATTGGGACATTCAGCTCCCTATTAACCGTAATCGGAGCGATATACGCCTGACCAATGAAGTTCTTCGCGGACGCTTCCGGCAACTTAGTACCCAAGGGGTACGGTTGTCTGAAATTATCCATATTTTGCGCCATGGTGAAAACCGGGAACAAACATAGGCAGAAAAGCCGGATTAGAAAGTTCTGTCTCATATTCATATGTATTTATCATTATTCTCCTACCGTACGAGTAAATGCTAAGGTAGCAAGTTTCCATTGTCCGTCTTCCTTCACGTACGTCTCAGTCACGATGAAAGGGAACCTGACCTCCCTACCACCAACTACCGAATTAAGATGAATACGGCTATATACGATTCCGGCGCAACCGGCGAATTTAACATCTACATCATGTATCTCCGCATGCTTGTAATGTATGTTTCCCGTACGGATCACATCAAGCTCCGGCTGCTTACCCCACGAACCACCCATATGTACAAACATAGAGTTCTCGTGGAAGAGGGCGTCGAGCTTATCCACATCTTTTTCTGACATCCATTTCCATTTCGCATTAGACAAATCTATCATCTCCTGCTGTTCCGGAGTAAATGTCTTTTTTGTTTCCTGCGCATAGGCACCCATTCCCATCGATACCAACAACAATGTCGCGATAAATAATGATCTCATAATTTTTTGCATGGCTTTATTAATTTGATTATACATTATATATAAATAGTTTTCCATCATCTATTTATACCTATTCTTCGTTGCGAAGTTACGACCAAAGGAGTTTTGAGACAATACAAAAAAGTCGGTGTCAACTACAAATTTTACCGAAAAGGAAAGGAGTGAAGCTAGCTTACAAGGTCACTCCCTATAATCTGAGGACTTTATACCTAAATTATGCTGCACATAACGGCTGAAATAAGAGGGAGAAGAGAAACCAAACAAATCGGAAATATAAACGAAAGATAATGACTTATCACGCAAAAGCCGTGATATATCCAATATCGTATAACGGTTAATCCAATAATTTGCCGCATAGCCACTCACCTTTTTCGTCACTTCCGATAAATACTTCGGCGTCACGCATAATTCCGAGGCATAGTATGTAACGTCTCTATGCTGGCGATAAACCCCATCTTCCAGCATTTGCAGGAACTTACTCATAATGGAGGCATATTGGGCCGAGATCTTCTCCTCCCCATAAATATGTGAGTGAAAATCGAAGAAATCCAGAATCATTGTCTGGATCACATTAATCATTATGTCACGATAAAAATTATGGTTTTCATTGTTAAACCTATACTCTATATTCTCGAAATCTTTCTTACAGATATCCTGTTGCTCGCGATCCAGACGCATCACAGGATTCAGGAACAAAGATAACTGGCCTTTCATTCCATAATTACTCTGGGGAGTACAAAGCTCAATGAATTGGGGAGTGACATAAATGACTTTAACCTTAAAATCCGCAGATGGGGTGATCTTCTCAACCAGTTTTCCTTTACGCACAATCATACAATCCCCTTCATGTAACTCGAATGGATTTCCATTGAACTCGAATTTACATGCTCCACCCAAACACAAGGCATGAGACAGATACTCTTTATAAATATCTGTCCCAAGCCCATTCAGACTATCAGAGATAATAACACTATCTTTGTCATATTTCATGATACCCCCATTTTAGATCGTACAAATTTAATCAAATTACAATTTCATCCCGAAGAAATCTTTCATTTTATTTACCGCTAGATTCACATATTCCGGGACAAAATAAGTTTTGATATGCTCCGCTCCTGGAATAAGATACATCTCTTTATCTTTTGTTCCGGTAGCCTTTTCAAAAGCTTCGTCAGACATATATTTTGTATCGGCATCACTTCCGGCGATCAATAGCAAAGGCTGGTCGATCAAGTCGATATGATCCGTAGCATCCCAAGTCATAAGATCCAATAAACTGCTCATGGTATAGCGAAATGTCGAATTCGGATGAGCATGGGTTTTAAAGTAATACTCATAACCATCACGATATAGGGCAAACGGTAGTTTCGCCGCCTCCTCATCGGAGATATTCATCTCACCCGTGTATAGAACTTTGCCTTTGGCCTCTTCATTTCTAGCCTCAGCCGCTTGGGTTAAACGTTGTTGTATGGTATTTATCTGGGAATCCTGAAAACCATTACGACGTACACGCCCCGAATTAAACATGCTGAGTGTAGCGACCGCCTTTATCCGTTTATCACCCTGTGCAGCCCCAAGCGTGTAACCTCCACCGCCACAAATACCAAGCGCACCTATACGACTGGCATCTACACCCGGATATTGAGATATGAAATCCACCATACCATGAATATCTTCTATCCGGTTGGCCGGACGATCTGTATTCCGAGGCTCACCACCACTTGCTCCTTGATAACGCGCATCGGCAGCGATAGTTATATATCCAAGCTCTGCCAGCCGTTGCGCATAGAGACCCGCAACTTGTTCTTTCACGCCCCCATTAGGATGAGCAACAACAATAGCTACATACTCTTTTGAGGAATCATAATTCGCAGGAGTATAGACATTCGCCACTACCCCTATACCTCCAACCTCATACGAGACAGGATGTATAGTTACTTTTCCAACCACATTTTCACTTATCGCATCGCGATATACCAATCCATACTGATTCTGATTTTGTGCGGAAGCACTTATTACCATGTTCATAATTAATAAAACTACAATAATTTTACTCTTCATATTCTGTTATTTTTTGACCGCTAAGATACATTTACCCAATCATACAGAATGAATACAGATTACGGATTGTATCACCATTTTTACAGAAAACCGAAATAATTGTATTTATATCCGCAATTGTTGTTACACCGGTGGAGATACTTCTTCCCAACTTTGCGCTCAGATAAAATATAAATAAATATGGAATACAGAGTTTTGGGATTAAGCGGACTTAGGGTCTCAGCTATAGGATTGGGTTGCATGGGTATGAGCCATGCTTATGGCGCACCTGCCGACAGAAAAGAGATGACGGAATTATTTGCCCTCGCCGTTGATATGGGATATACCTTCTTCGATACGGCCGAAGTATATGGTACAAACACGAATCCTCATGACAATGAGGAGCTTTTAGGCGATGCCTTAAAGCCATTTCGTGATAAAATCGTGATCGCTACTAAGTTTGGACTCACTTTTGATAAGTCTAGCGAATGTGGCCCTTATCCCCTTATCCCGAATTCTAAACCGAAGTCGATTCGTTTAGCCGTGGAAGGTTCTTTAGCCAGACTTAAGACAGACCATCTTGACCTTTACTATCAGCATCGCATAGATCCCCAAGTAGAACCGGAAGAGGTAGCTGACACGATGGCCTACTTGATCAAGGAAGGCAAAGTATTGCATTGGGGTATATCAGAGGCGGGCGAGGACTATATTCGCCGTGCGCATAAGGTCTGTCCTATAACCGCCATACAAAATCGTTATTCCATGATGGCACGTTGGCATGAAAACCTTTTCCCCTCTCTAGAGGAATTAGGCATTGGCTTCGTTGCTTTCTCGCCATTGGCAAACGGTTTACTTTCCGCTTGCTATGATGTCAAAAGCGTATTCAACCCTCAAAATGATTACCGGGCAACTATGCCGCAATTCAAAAAAGAAAGTTTCGAGAAGAACAAGCCTCTTCTAGATCTCATAAACCATCTGGCCGATGAGCATCATGCTACTCCCGCACAAATATCCCTAGCTTGGATGCTACAAAAAAAGCCGTGGATCGTTCCTATTCCCGGAACTCGTCATCTCTGCCGGCTAAAAGAGAATGCGGGAGCTGTGGATATAAAGATAAATCCCGCCGAGATCAATCAGATAGACACGGCTCTTGACCATATGGATATGAGCGAGGTATTCGGTGGGACAAAAATCAAATAATAGCCAAGCATATAATCCTCCGCATGAAGGCATACGACTTTTAGTTGAAACCATTTTCTTAATATTTTGGTTATATAATAATATATATATAAGATGAAACATGTAATTTTGACTATCGTTTTGCTATTGGCAAGCGGTTTAGTAATCGCACAAACAAAAATGAGTGATCAACTATCTAAAACAACTAAAATGAATGCACAAAGTAAAATCTTTTTTGCCGGAGGATGTTTCTGGGGAACAGAACATTTCATGAAACAAATCAATGGTGTTACTAGTACCCAAGTGGGTTATGCCAACGGTAAAACAAGCATCAAAAATCCAACCTACGAACAGGTATGTAACGACAATACCGGATTTGCCGAGACAGTAGAAGTAAGCTACGATCCTCAACAAGCCGATTTAAAACTATTGTTAGAACTATACTTCAAGACCATAGACCCTACAAGTCTCAATCGGCAAGGTAATGACAGAGGATCACAATACCGTACCGGCATTTATTACACCAACGCCGCCGATCTGCCTATCATCAAAGAGGCTATAGAGACATTGGCTAAAAAGTACTCCAAGCCCATCGTTGTCGAGGTGGAGCCATTAGTTAATTTCTATCCGGCAGAAGAATATCATCAAGATTACTTAGGCAAACATCCGGACGGTTATTGCCATATAAGTCCGGAACTATTCGATTTCGCACGTAAAGCAAATAAGGAGAAAACGACCGGCAAGCCCCTTTCTGAAAAGAAATTCCAGAAACAGGATGATACGACACTACGCTCCAAACTGACGGCCGAGCAATATGCGGTAACACAAGAAAATGCCACGGAAAGAGCATTTAAAAATGAATATTGGAACGAAAAGCGTGAAGGTATTTACGTAGATATCACCACAGGAGAGCCTTTGTTCATATCGACAGATAAGTTCGACTCCGGTTGTGGGTGGCCTAGCTTCTCAAAACCGATAGATAAAGACCTTGTTATGGAAAATACCGATAATTCTCATGGCATGAAACGGATAGAGGTGCGCAGTAAAACAGGAGACGCACATCTGGGACACGTATTTAATGATGGTCCGACAGATAAGGGCGGATTACGATACTGCATCAACAGCGCATCCCTGAGATTTATTCCCAAAGCAAAAATGAAAGAAGAAGGTTATGGCGATTATATGTATCTTTTGGAAAAGAAATAAAACAAATCATAGGATCTACTATTTGAATAAAATCGTATGTATCGAGAATTTACCCCATGCGCCCTTTTAGCACCCTTCATCGATAAGTTTTGGGTGTTTAAAGGTTATGCGGAAATAGGAACACGCTTTAAGATTTTAGCGGACGGCTGCACGGATTTCATCTTTTCCATCGGGAATATGACAATTCCCGCGGATGAGCATCAAATGATCATGCAGCCTTATCGTTCCTTTTTTGTCGGTCCCATGAGGTCTTATTCCAATCTTACCGCTACGACAGATTCCCTACATATGCTAGGAGTTCGTTTCCAACCCTGTGGGCTGGCAGCTTTCACGAATGAGCCTTTGGGACAGTTTGCCGATCTTCGCATCCAGTCTTCAGATATTAACCTTTTATTCGATAATTCCTTTGCCGAGATGCTTTGCGAACAGCCGGACGATTCCGTCCGTATCCGCATTATCGAAGGCTATCTTATACGCCTTCTCACCCAATCCATTCAAGTAGACAGACAAATTATATACGCCACCTCATTTATAAAACAGTCCTGCGGACAGCTACCCGTACAAAACTTGATCGACAAGATTTGCATTTGCCAGCGGCATTTCCAACGTAAGTTCAAGGATGCCACCGGATATACTCCCAAAGAATTCAGCCGGATCATAAAATTCCAATATGCCATAGAAGTACTGAGGAACGCCCCACACACGGACTTAAGCAGCATCGCCTTAGATTGCGGCTACTATGACCATTCCCACTTTATCAAAGAATTCAAGCGTTTAGCGGGAGACGTTCCCTCTTACTTCCTTACTTTACCAAATCCTGCGGATGAACCGCTTACTTATATTTGATTAAAAATAAAATCGCAAGAATCTATCACATAAAAAGTCGTTTTTTTACAACCAGAAAGAATAGTCATTCCGTATGTTTGCACTATTGAACTTTTACAAATAAGAATCTTATGAATTACACTTTTGAACTAAAAGAACTACAAGCTACACACATCGTGTATCTTCATCATCAAGGAGATATAAGCTTTATCCCAAGCTCTATCAGAAAGCTTATGCAATGGGCCGGGCCAAAAGGACTTATAACCGGTCCAGCAAATAAACTTATATCAGTTTACCAACACGAAGGAAAGGAGTTAAGTGTGGATATCGGTTTAACAGTGCCTCAAGAGGTAGAGGGAGAAAATGAGATCTCAAAAGGATTATTATCCGGAGGACTTTATGCGATCGGGCATTTTGAGATAGGAACGGATGAAATACCCGCCGCATGGAGCTTGATGTACACGCTTACATCCAAACACCAATGCAAACCTTGTGCGGGCAAATCATTCGAGATCTATCAAAGCATCCCCCTCGATCAACATCCACAAGATAAATGTATGATCGATTTATGTATACCCGTCCAGATGATAGACCTCAAGCTAATCGAGGAAAAAGCAATTTCCATATTAACGGAATGTGATACCGCTATGCTCGCGTCTGTTACGGAAGAGGGTTATCCCCGTCCGGTTCCTATGGGAAAAATAAAAGCGGATGGTATTTCCCAAATATGGTTCTCTACAGGCACGTTCTCTGATAAGACAATACAATTCCAACTCAACCCGAAAGCCGGAGTTTGCTTTATGAAAGGAGGAGACAGTATCGTGTTAACGGGTAAGGTCGAGATCGTTTCCGATATGGAAATCAAGAAAGCCCTTTGGTCTGACTGGATGTTCGCTCATTTCCCTGGAGGAGTAATAGATCCGAGCTATTGTATATTGAAATTCACTTCCGAAGAAGCGACTTATTGGATCGATAATGAATTTGTAAAAGCAAGTATATAAGTTATCACATCATACTATCGCATCTAAAATATTAAAAATCTTGATTGCCGCTAATTATAGAAGACGGCAATCAAGATTAATTCATTTATTCACTTCAGAAACCTCTCTAGCTCTTATTATTCTACCGCCACATAAATCTGAGTCAATAAATCCTCCGGCTTCGTATTACGAGGATCATTCAAGTAGATCTCGCCGCTAGGCACTTCTCGTAAGGAAAGACCCATCTCGGGGAGATATTTGCCGTAAAGCGTATCATACACAGCCCCTAATTGCTGATAAGTTCCCTTATAAAGAGCGACCATAAAACGCCCTTCCAATACCTTTTTCGTACCAATCTCCCCTTTAGGGCAAACCGAAGGAGCGACTTCCATACAAATATCGGTACGCAGCTTATCCGGTGAGGTCACTTTCGGATCATCATGGTACAAGCAGATCGGTGAAAAACTCAATGGCTGGATGTTTTGCTCCTTGGCGAATTGGAGCAAGCGCATCCAAGTTCCCAGATAATCGATTTCTTTATACCCTCCGTTTAGACGAATGTAGGCTACTTGTTTGCCGGGTAAATCTTTTACCTCGACCTTCAATTCCATATCGGGCATTATTCTATTCGGCTCCATAATTACATAATCTTTATTGTTTCTATATTCATTTGGAGAAATCCCATAAAACTGGCGAAAAACCTTAGACAAAGAAGAGGGTACGTCATATCCTACCTTATAGGCGATCTCCTTGACAGGTATTTCCGTGTAACGCAAAAGCCGAGCGGCCGTCTCAACCCGCATCCTAACGATAAACGTACCAACCGGTTCCCCTAAGAACTCCGCAAAGATCCGATGAAAATGCCAACGAGAGAATCCGGATATCTCCGCCAGCTTATTTAGATCGATATCCTCGCCTAAGTGATTATTTATGTATTCAACCAATACATTGATACGTTGTTGATACTCTGTCTTTGTCGTTGTCTTTATTCGCATGATTCTTAGGATTTCAAGGCAAAAGTAGAAGAATTATCCCGAACACACTTTTCCGATATTGCTAAAATGAACTATAAAGTAAAGATATCGTTTATTTAGCCCAAATCCGTTATCTTTACCATCTAAATTAAAATAGGAAACAATAACATGTTGAAAATAACAGCGCCTAGATTGGTAAAAAACTTACGGGAGGATGTGGACTGGATGGATTGTATATCCAGACAAGAGGATGATTTTGCGGAATGTTCTTTCAATGGATTATGCGTCGAGGACGTATCTAAACAGAACCTATCCGTTAATTCCTGCTTATTCACCAATTGTGGTTTCATTGCTTGCAATTATCGTAAATCTCAGTTTAGCGATGTGGTATTTAAGAACTGTGATCTATCAAATATAAATTTATCCGGATGTGGCTTTTACCGGGTAGAGTTCATTGGATGTAAACTTACCGGAACGAATTTCTCCGAATCGATCTTTAATCATACTACCATCCGGGATTGCAAAGGAGATTATGTAATCTTCTCCATGAGCAAACTCCGGAACGTATCTTTTAATCAATGCTTTTTACGAGGAGGCGGATTGGACAATTGCCAATTTACGAACGTAGAATTCGAACATTGTAATTTAGTAGAGGCCGAGTTTCACCGGACCTCTTTGAAAGGGATCGATCTTACTTCCTCCGAGATCGCCGGTATACGTATTGGCTCGATTCCCGGAGGAGAGTTGAAAGGTGCTACCGTAACCTCCTTACAAGCACTGGACATCGCTAGAATGTTAGGTATTACGATCAAGGATTAAAACTCCGGATGGCGTTTTAACCACACAACCGCATAGGAACAGGTAGCCAAAGGGCGCAACCCCTGTTCCTTTGCGTATTTATAAGCTGTTTCAACAAGAGTCGCCGCAATCCCACGCCCTTCCAAGTTTTTTGGGACAATGGTATGGATAATGTCCAAGGCATCTCCTCTTAAACGATATTCCACATAGGCTGTCAAGCCGTCTTCTACTACCTCGAAACGATGTTTCTCCGGATAGTGATTTACTGTATATTCCATTATTTATTCTTTTAAAGGTTCTATTTCCTTATTATTTGTATCAATCTCCTCCCGCTTATCCTTCTTTTTATCGAGACCGAAAAAGCGCTTTACCTTCGTGAAGAAACCTGCCACTTTCAAGGCCGCATCCTGTTCTTTTTTCGAGACTCCAACTGATTCCACCAAGGCTGGTCTTAGCATCTGCCATAGATAGTTAAACGTGGAATGATACGGATCTCGCACAATTTCCATATCGACCTTACGCAATTTACTATCTTTTCGCTCCGGATGAGCCGGATTATTATCCCGTAGAACTAAGTTCGCCAATCTCGACAAGAAACCTTTTTGTGTGGTCTCTCCGTCTTTCTCTTTCAATAAAGCCACTTTCAATTTCCGGTACGGGAAGTCTAACCGTATCCGGCCTTTCCGGCTTGAGGCATCCATATGAAAGACCACATCCTGTGCCCAACCGCTCACTACTTCCGCCGGCGCCAGAGGTTTTATGATCTCATTTAAGGAAAGCAAGTCTAGGCTATCCAAACGGGCATCCAATAGAAAGCGGTCATATAATGAATCCACGGGGAGTTGCCATGTAGCCGTGAAATGCCCCGATCCCATCAGGTTCCCGTCCGCATGCAATCTGATGAATTGCTCCGGATAGGAAACGATATTGGTCAATCCTGAGAATTGGCCGTTCATATCGGTAAAATAAAGCTTACCGGGTTTGTCACCTTTAACAGGCAATTCCTCATAAACCACGGAGAAATTGGCAATGGAAGCCGTATCTATCTTGAAACGGACCGGAGCCTTTTGCAAACCCTCATAAATCATCGGGACGATATGAGGCTCCACCGGGATCTTCCGGTTCTTTAAGTTTTGTAATAAGACATCGTTTATCCAGAGCCCTCCCACATGTAATTCCTTGGTTGAGAAATATCCGGGAATATCCACGTCGGTCAATCTCACGTTCCCAACCTTCACGTCAAACCAATCTTGATGCTTAGGCTGTTTATAAGCGAATTCCATTTTAGAATAAGGCGAGACTAAATGTACGTGATCCAACCTCAAACCTGACTCTCTCAAATCCAGCCCCCCGATTTTCAAATGGTAGAAGCCGTTATCCAACGGTATATCGATATCCTTCGTCTGTAGCTGAAGATCACCTAATTGAAACGTCTTCTTCTTCAAATCCACAAACACATTCTCCAAAGCCAATTGGATATCCTTTTGGCTCTCAGTCCGCAATATTGTCGTATCCGATCCCCAAGACATAGAAAAATCACCATCGGATAAATCAAATCGGTCAAACCCGATCTGATAGATGCTATTCTTGGGAATCCGGATTCCCGTTAAAGAAATCAATGGGGTTGAAAAACGTATCGAGTCTTTTTTAGCAGCCAAAGTCACATCCTGTAGACGGAAAGAGCCGTTTACGGTGGATAGCGAACCTTTTCTTATAGTCACACGCAGATCCTTCCCCGGTAAATAGTTATCGAAATCCCGGAAACTAAGACCAAAATGATCATACTTGAAAAACAATTGCCCACTCCGGTTCGTTTGCTCATCCACCAAGAAATTCGTAGCAAAGAAATTAAGGCCGTTGAGTCGGTACCGGGTCGTGTCATTTATCTCACGATCCTCCAATGTCACATTTGCGTTCTGAATCTGGATCTTACGGATGGAAAGATACTGAAGGAAAGGATTTAACAAACTTTCCACATCCACACGGCTATTTACAGATGCGCTTTTTCCTTTATCCGGAGATTCAACAGAAGGCGTTTTATAATAAACCAAGCGAGGCGACCGAACCTTCAGTAAATCTGCGCTAACACCTTTGTCGTACGCCAACCCGTCTATCCGGATCGTATCGATACTTCCCGACAAATAATCATTACGGGAGCGGACCGACAACGGACGTAGTCGCATGCTATCTATATGAAACGAGCCTAAGGCCGTATTCATCGCCAAACGCTTAATATCGAACCGATGATTACGAGCCCTCATGATCCCTTGTATATCATTCGCCTCAAACGCAATGGAACGAAAATAATTCAGTTCCTCGCCCGGAGCTACCAAGGAGTCGATCAGAAGACCTTCCGCATGGAAATTAAACTCAGGGATCGAGAAGTCCTCTATCTGCCCTTTCAAGGCTAAGGAATAGTGAAGTGCGGTTCGCTCTATTCGTATTTGATCCACGGATATACTATGTAGTACCGGAGAGATCACATCATATAACGATAAGGCTTGCACCAAAGAATCCGCATCGGCATTCGCCTGCTTCTTCTCCCGAGTCAAGTCATACACCTTAATATCCGAAGATTGTATCTCAAAATTACGGGCGGACAAATAGTTCAAGGCTTCTTCCCGTCTAAAGTGAATCCCTTGTATCTCTACGGTTTGTACCTTCCCTTCCAGATAATTCGTTGGTTTCCGATTGGTCTCCCCCCACAATAATTCTTGCGGAAGCAATTGGATTTTTTGGATATAGATAATGGAATCTTGGGTACTGAGGCATATACTATCCGTCTCCAACTTAAAATCATTATTTACCAACAAGGTTTGCGGCTGGTTCGTGACAAAATCGAAGTTATCGCAATACAACAGCTTCCCGCTCCGTGAAGAGGTAGAATCCAACATAAAACCATACGCATGGAAACTTACGTTATTCAACGTATAGATAATCGGCGAGACTTGGTTTTCCACATTATAAGAGATACTGGCATTTTCCAAGTTCAAGGTCTTTACGCTCAGGGCATCTATGTATGGAGAGATCACCTCGTACAAGGTCTTCGATTCGGCATGCTCTACCGTATCTGCCGCCAGTCCGGAAACTAACGGGTTTGATCCGGAAGAACCGTATACACGAACCTCCGGCGAGCGGATCTCAAAGGTATTGAAATGGAGTTGCCGGTAATTCCAACGCCATACCAAATTAATTCCCTTAAAATCTATCACCTCAATCCGGGTACTTACATAGGTATCGGGCAAGCTATCCAAGGCGGCCCAATGTTCAAAGACCTTAGAGTCCGGCTCCAATGAAATACCCTCTAACCTTAGCTCTCCCTTGAAGAAGCTAATAGAAAGCTTATCGAAAGAAAGGCGATAAAAACCATCCGTAGCATTCGCCGTACGCTCTATCAGTTCTCTTTTCAGGTACCGCTCCAAACGACCTGTCAGGAAAAGATTCAAAA
Source organism: Parabacteroides sp. Y3-G-102 (assembly GCF_023656845.1). Taxonomy (NCBI): domain Bacteria; kingdom Pseudomonadati; phylum Bacteroidota; class Bacteroidia; order Bacteroidales; family Tannerellaceae; genus Parabacteroides; species Parabacteroides sp. Y3-G-102. The sequence goes on from NZ_JAMOKU010000009.1 coordinate 38,951, forward strand.
CTAGGAACAATACAGCCAGCGATAAAACAGCGATCACCGTATGTTTCAATATCTTCCTTATCCTAGAACTCATCCTTTCCTTGATTTTTGCGATATAAACTTCTTTTTATAAAAACAAAATAGACCCGTTTATGTTGCCTTTCATCTAATAAAAAAGCCCCGGAGTCTATTAACCCCGAGGCTTACGATCTATCGATTGTTACTTCATTTTACAAAAGGAGCCTTGATCAAATAGTCGGCGCAATCCTTCACACCCGCAAATTGAGTACGTCCGTCCGGCATCTGCTCCAACTCTACGAAATAGTCTTTGATTCCGTTCGCATACATTTGCTTGAATATCATCTCAAAGTTCATCATACCACTTTGGCCGAATACGGCACGATCCTTGATATGTAATACCTTGATACGATCCGGATGTTTCTGCATATACTCGACAGGATCGTTTTGTCCCATGACAGTCCAATAAACATCCATCTCGAAGTAAACCTTGCTCGGGTCCGTATCTTTCAGCATCAAGTCATAAATCTGGTCTCCGACTTTCATGAAAGCGGCGAAAGGATTTCCTTTCACCTTCTCCTGTTGCTCTTTCGTCGCGACCCGATTGAACTCCATATTATGATTATGATAGCCAAAACCAGTGGCGATACCTTCCGCCTTGATAACATCCGAGGCCTGATTGAAAATATCGCAAACAAGTTTAGCCTCATCGTGCGTAGTAATCGTCGGCATCATCGGCTGGATCAAATATTTACAGCCTAGTTTCGCATGATCGGCAGCCGTAGCTTTCCAATACTCCATGATCTTTGGGGTAACCTCCTTCGAGTATTTGAAAATCATAGCCTTAAAAGGGTCAGAGATAGATGCGTCGACTGGATTCACGTGCGAGCTAATGATCTTCAAGCCTGCGTCTTCCGCCATTTTCTTGAAGTCCATCATAGGAACACCTCCGATAGCGCCTTTACCATAACCCGCCAACTCCAGCTTGGAGTATCCCATATCCTTCACCTTCCGAAGATTAGCGGCCACGTCACCTTTATATAATTCTTGGGATAAAGAATAGATCTGCAAGCCAATCTCTTTGCTGGCATGGACCTCATCCACAACTCCCAACGCAGCGTTCGCCGCATTTACGGAACCGGCTTTACCAGCCAGCAATCCACCAGCGGTAAAGAGAGATATATTTTTTAAGAAATCCCGTCTGTTACTCATAACACCATTCTATTTAAATAGGCTTATTTACAGAAATAAGGCAATGAATACGGGTTGCGATATTGATACCAGTACAAACGGTGGGAAGCCGCCTCCTTATCATTACCGAAGCTTAATGTAGCCGGGTTCCATTTAACCGGACGGCCTAGCTCACGGGCAATATTCTGTAAACAGCAAAGCGTATTCGTACTGCAACCTACCTCAACCGGTGCGATCGGATTCTCACGTGAACGAACGCAGTCGATGAAGTTCTGCATATGCGGAGCACTAGTCTCATAATTACCCGCATCGTTACCCTTCTTTTTGCTGTCTTTCAGCTTCTTCATATATTCCTCATACATCTTCTTACGCTCTTCCGGAGTCATCATTCTCGGGCGCTTCTCGATCAAATTCTTCAAGTCGGCGGGGATCTTAGACTGATCAGAGCAGTTGATGTAGCCACGAGCTACCTCGATCCAACCATTATCACCAACAAACTTAATACCCTGCGCATCCGGATTATCCTCCAAATAAGGTTGTTCAGTCATTACGATACCATTCGCATAGCGCATGGTTGAATATTGCGTGCCATTGTATCCCTTAGGTGTAAACTCTACCGGACCAGAGCCATCCATACCGATAGCGGCTTGGGCGATATCGAACATATGAGCGCCCCAGTCAGCGGTATAACCATTACCGGTCTCTTGATACCAACGCCATGCACCCCATAGTTTCTCGTTCTCTTCCGGGTCCAGAGAAATAGGAGGACATAAATCGGGATGATAATGGATCTTCGGATCGTTCAACGGACCCATCCACTGATTGAAGTTCAAATTAGCGGGAACCGGCATTTCCGGCAAGCTCAGCGGCGTAGGAGGCTCACCTACACGTGCATATATTTTCTCTATATGACCGATGGCTCCATTCTGAACCATATCGATCGCAGCTTGGAACTCTCTGCTGGAACGTTGCTGGCTACCTACTTGAAGCACACGTTTATTATTACGTACGGCTTTTACCATAGCCAAACCTTCAGCGATCGTATAAGCCAACGGTTTCTGGCAATACACGTCTTTTCCGGACTGGCAAGAATGGATCGTAGCCAAGGCATGCCAATGGTCCGGGGTAGCGACCTCGATAGCGTCGATATCCTTACGCTCCAGCAAATCCTCGTAAAACTCATATTGATCACAACGTTGGTTCATTCCCTTTGAGGCTTGCCATTCAGCGACACGTCTTCTGAAACGCTCTGTTTTCATCGTGTCCACGTCACAACATGCGGCAACCTGTACGCCCGGACATGCGGCAAATCCTTTAAAGTCTGATAATGCTTGCTGACCTAGGCCGATAAAACCTAAAACGACTCGATCGCTCGGAGCGATACGAACGCCATTCATGGCCCAACTGGGAAGAATTGTTAAACTAGCCAATCCTAGTGCGGAAAGACCCAAAAACTCTCTACGGCTTACGCCCTTCTTAGTGTTTTCTTTCATGGTAATTTTGTTAATAATATAAGATAAAATGTAACTTGGTCTGAGAATTATTGCCCCAAAGTTATAAAAAATAATTTATTTCCATAATAATCTTTTAATAAAAAAGGCTATCCTTGTCCGGGATAGCCTTATTTTGATTCATATCAATTCCTAAAACGCATATCCGAAGCCTACGTTCAGATAGATCGGATACATCCCGAAGGTAATCGTATCGAAATCCTTTTGGAAGATATCGTTCAATCCCCATGTCAAGTCAGCGTATACGATAAGGTGCTTAAACGCTTTCCATTCTGTACCGATCTGCGCTCCCCACTGAAACTTTCTTAAGTTATCCGAGAAATCATAGGAAGCACGGTTGTCGCCGGAAAACTCCACCTTCGTACCGGTAGGATTGATCTCACGCAGATATCCGTCGTATACGTAGCCGGAGAAGTTCCGGTTTGTAGCGAACGAGACAAATGGTCCCGCCGAGAAACTCACCCGGTTATTCAATTGGTAAAGAGCCACGACCGGTATCGAGAAATAAGTGTTCTCCACTTTCGTCTGCACGCCGCCGGTCCAGTTTCCTTTCAGCTTCTCGCCACCGGAGCCAATGATCTCCATGCTGTAATTCTTAACCGTCGCTTTTGTCTCCATACCTTTATTCTCCAGACGGAGACCGATCATCATACCCCATTCCTTGCTCTCGCCGAACCATTTCTTGATATCGCCCTCTATCGAGACACAAAGCGTAGGGCGATAACTATCTATCGCACGAATCTCACGAGGCAATGGCACCGGAGCGGTTCCGCCGATATTGATACCGGCCTTTACCGTATATTCCAATCCCCTTAGGGAAGACCAGATTATTCCTTGGTTTCTTTCCTGCTGCGCCTTCAACGTAACGACACCCGACAAGCACAGTATACCTATTAATACTATATATCTTTTCATATCCTCTGTTTTTTTAGTTCTCACCGGACTGGATTATCTCAACCTCATCGATCCAAAGCGTGCTACCTTCCGCTCCCTCGAAGACATCACCTTTCAAACTCGAAGAGAAGACTATGGATAACTGATAACCACCTTTCGCCAGCTTATCCTTATCGATCACCTTACCGGGCTTAGCCACGAACGGGATATAGAAACGCGTCCACTCATCCGTCTCTTTCTGATCGCTGATCCGGGCAACGGATATCAGGTTCGGGCTTGTCAGCCCGTTGAAACCATCCAAATATTTCACATTCTCATCCGTCTCATAGAAGATGGCGTAGATATCACATTGGTCTTTCTTACCTTTTACCTCCTCGCCATTCACTTTATACGACTCTCCCGCTTTATATTTATAATAACCACTCAAGTAAGTCGGCACATGATCGAAAGGACGTCCCAATCTCGTGCCTTTCCTTGCGTCCGGAATAGCGTTCAGCAAATCAAACGTACCGATAAAAAGGTTTCCCGCGGCGATAGGCATACCGAATCCGCTACCGAAACTACCCGTGCTGCGGGTCACCAACTTAGCGCATTTACCGACATATCCGTTATCGTCTTGCATGGTTGGGAAGTCTAAAGGCTCCAATTTATTATTGGTCAAGGCAAATCCGGCATTCCCGCTCGCCCAAGTCACGGAATCTCCATTCGATGTAAAGTCATAGAATATCTGGTAACGTCCATTCTTCGGCTCCATCGTTATATGCTCGAAATGATATTCCGTGCTTACGCCGGAGACGATACAACGCACCGTATAAGTCTTTGTCCAGTGACCATCCTCGGAAGTTACCGTATAGGTTCTCGGCGTCGTAAAATCAAAAGCGGAACCACTAGCCGGAGTGATAGTAGCGCCGGGAGTCAAGGTGAATACCGGGGCTAGGTTTGTAATATCGGCGTCACTTTTCACGGTCAGTGTCACGGATTCGTTGTCGATCTCCGGCTCGGCTTTCAATATATCGCCATCCACCGTACACGACAAGATATCCGCTTCCGCATTGGGCGCCTCCTCCCGGATACATGAAACAGAGATCATCACCATAAAAAAACAGAAAAGCAAATTTCGCAAAGTCATACTCTATACATTATATTATATACAACACATCGCCCTTTTAGGGTGAACATAATGCACAAAGTTAAACTATATTCTCCAATATCGCATCCCTATATCTTTTAATAACTTTTTTTACAAAGACGCAATGGTACATATCCTTACAATACCAACCTTACCGGACAGATATACTTCAAGTACCACAGGATATATACTTCAAGTGCCATAGGATATATACTTCATCGACTAAGTAAGTAGTTAAAAAGCTATTATCATTTGCGATTGTAAAGGATTTCGCTTAATATTGCAAATACTTTAAATCAATAGTAATACCATGACAACTCGAAGAGATTTTCTCCGGCAGACCGCTTTGCTCGGTGCCGGACTTACCATCAGTCCTTTTTTCATTAAAGCCGGGAGCGCTGGTGTGGGCGCAAACGATAAGATAGGCGTCGGGCTTATCGGATGTAACGGCATGGGATTCGAAGACCTGAAAGCGTTCCTTCGTAATCCGGAAGTAGAGTGTATCGCCTTGTCGGATATTGACGAGAACGTATTGAATAATCGGGCGGCAGAGACCGAGAAGATCACCGGGAAGAAAGTAAAGCATTTATATAAAGACTGGCGTAAATTGATAGACAATAAGGATATCGATCTCGTAATCGTAGGTACTCCCGATCATTGGCACTGCCTGCAAATGGTATCCGCTTGCCAAGCCGGGAAGGATGTGTATTGTGAGAAACCGCTGGGAAATAGTATCGAGGAATGTAACATCATGGTACGGGCGGCGCAGAAATACAACCGGGTCGTGCAGGTAGGCCAATGGCAACGTAGCGATCCGCATTGGCAGGACGCCATGCAATTCGTACATAGCGGACAGCTGGGTAAGATACGCACCGTACGTGTATTCTCTTATCAAGGTTGGTGCCCCTCTATCCCCGTCAAGCCGGACGAGGCGGTGCCCGCCGGAGTGGACTATGATATGTGGCTGGGGCCGGCCCCGAAACGTCCGTTCAATCGGAACCGTTTTCATTTCACATTCCGTTGGTTCTGGGATTATGCGGGAGGTTTGATGACGGACTGGGGCGTACATTTACTGGATTACGCATTGTATGGCATGAACGTCACCGCACCGGAGTCTATCATGGCTTCCGGAGGTAAATTTGGTTATCCGGATGACGCTTGCGAGACCCCGGACTTATTGCAAACCATTTATACATTCAAGGACTTCACCGTTATGTGGGATCATGCGATCGGCATTGACGACGGGGCCTACGGACGGAATCATGGCCTAGGATTCGTTGGCGAGAACGGTACCTTGGTGATCGATCGTGGCGGCTGGGAGGTTATTCCGGAAAAGGTAAACGGACAGGCCCGCATGGAGGCTGTTCCCTTGAAGAAGTCATACGGAGAGGGTGGCTTGAATTTGCATGCGAAGAATCATTTGGAATGTATCAAGAGCCGGAACCGGAATTGCAATGCCAGCGTAGAGATCGGGGCGCATATCGCCAAGTTCTCCCAATTAGGGAATATAGCCTATCGCACGGGTAAGAAATTATCGTGGGATGGAAAGAGTTTCCATGATACGGAGGCGGATAAACTATTGTGCAAGGAATACAGGGCACCGTGGGAATTACCGAAAATATAAGGATCTAGTTGTAGGGACGGGGCACGCCCCGTCTCTACAACTGGGTATTTATTGATGTTCGGGGCGTAACAGGTCGTTCACCGTCTTCACGGGGTTGAATGTCTCGATAGGAACTTCTACGAATACCGTGTTCCAGTCGCTCATGGCACCGTTCCACAAGCCCGGCAATTCCAGCGCTTTCAATTCGCGGCCATCCTTGCTCTTATAAGAGATGAAGCCCGTATTCTTATCCACGTAATCCGGCAAGTTGTATTTCTCTCCCTTGTGATTCTTAACGGCGCAAACCAAATCCACGGGATTAAAGTGAGTACCCTTCTCAAACATCGCCTTCTTAGCCGGATCGCTCATATCGATCTGGGAGCTTTCAAGCACCTGCAAGGAAACCGTACCGTCCGGATTCACCGCAAGGAACGGACCGCCACCCGGCTCGCCCACATTCTTCACCATACCGCATACACGCAACGGGCGAAGCAGTTTGCTCTTGATATACAGGATTAACTCGGCGTCTTCCAGTAATTTCGTATCCGGGTTCTTGATACATAGGTCGTCTTGCAAGAAATGAATCATCTCCTCTACCTCGGCATGGGTATATTTGCCGGTCTCGATCTGTTCCAGATATCTGAAGGCTTTCTCCTGCAATGTTACCAAGACACCGGCGATCACCTTCTTGTAGATAACCGTAGAGCATTTGAAGCTATCCGGAACCACGTTATCTATATTCTTGATAAATACCACGTCGGCATCCACATCGTTCAAATTCTCGATCAAGGCTCCATGCCCACCCGGACGGAACAATAACTTATCATTCTTATCGCGGAACGGCGTGTTATCCATAGCGGCCGCTACCGTATCAGTACTCGGTTTCTGGATACTGAAAGAGACATCGTATTTCACAGAGAACTTCTCCTCGTACTCGCCAGATTTATCGGCAACCAATTGCTCGAATAAAGCCTGATGCTCCGGAGATACCGTGAAATGGATATTCACCTCGCCGGCGTTATTCTTGGCGTACATGGCGCCTTCGGCCAAATGTTCTTCCATCGCCGTACGAACCGTATCGGCATATTTATGGAAAAGCAACAAGCCTTTCGGTAGCTGTCCGTAATTCAAGCCTTTCGGCTCCAATAAATTGGATACCACCTCCTTGTACTCGCCCAAGGCTACCAACGCAGGAATATCTTTCCCTGTATTCTCCACGCACTTCTTGTCCAAAGCCTTATAGAAAGCGAATTTCTCGATCTCGCTAAAGAATTTCTTCTCGAAAGCGTTCATCGGTTCCTTATAATCCGCAGAAAGGAACTCGTACAGATTCTTAAACATACGGCTAGCAGCGCCGGAGGCAGGTACGAATTTTACGATTTTCTTGTTTTTAGCCAGATAAGCGTCCCAAGCATCCATATAAGAAGCCTGTTCCTCTTTAGATATTACCATAATACCTTTTTCTACCGAAGCGGAGGCCGCTATCTCAAGGAAAGGGAAACCTTTTACGAAGCAAGCGAGTTGCTCTTCAATCTGTTTTTCGCTGATTCCTTTGGCTTTCAGCTGTTCTAAATCGTTTGCGTTTAACATAGTATAGTATTTAATGTGAATAATCTCATCAGTAACACCACAGGGCACTTATGCGCTATGTGTATCGCAAATGTATAAAATAACCGCAAGATACATGTTGAAATTCCATAGAAAAAAGTATTTTTACAGCATGTTTTGCGGTTTGTCCTCAACCGGGCAATAAAAATGATATAACTATGGATACAATTGGATTCTTTACGTCTGAGGAAAAGAAGCTGTTCTTCTCCAAATACAGGCTCCTGTTACGAAACCTTTACTCTTTCCTCGAGAGGGAAGATATCCGAAAGATGAAGGAGCTGATGAAGCGGGTTGTCGCCCTCGATTGCTACGGCAGGGATAAGAATGGTATCAACGGTTTATTGCGAAATATTGACACGGCCTTGATCGCCACCTTGGAGATTGGCTTGAAACGCACCTCGGTCATCGCCCTCCTATTATACCGCCCGGTATTGAAGAAAGCGATCACGATAGAGGAAGTGGAGCAGAAATTCGGAGCGGACGTGACCTTGATCATCCGTCGCCTCTTGAAGACCTCCGACCTGTATGCCCGGAACACCGCCGTCAACTCGGAGAATTTCCATCATTTGCTTTTCTCGTTTGCCGAGGACGTACGTGTGATCTTGCTTATGATCGCCGACCGCCTCTGCCTCATGCGTATGGGAAAACAGATGCAAGAGGATGATCGTATCCGGCTGGCTACCGAGGCCTCTTATTTGTACGCTCCCCTCGCCCACCGGTTGGGCTTATATACGATCAAGAGCGAGCTGGAAGACCTTTCCCTGAAATACACGGACAGGAAACAGTATGACTTCATCAAACGGAAACTGAATGAGACGAAACGTTCCCGTGACGCTTATATCGCCGAGTTCATCGCCCCGATCAAGCGGAAGCTGGCAGCGGCAGGATTCAAGTTCGATATCAAGGGGCGTACCAAATCCATACATTCCATTAATAACAAGCTGAAAAAGCAGCAGGTGGAATTCGAGGGTATCTACGATCTTTTCGCTATCCGGATCGTATTGGATACGCCGCTGGAGAAGGAACGCTCGGAATGCTGGCAAGTCTACTCCATCGTCACCGATATGTACCAGCCCAACCCGAAGCGTATGAAGGACTGGATCTCTATCCCGAAGAGCAACGGTTACGAGAGCTTGCACATCACGGTGATGGGCCCGCAAAATAAATGGGTAGAGGTGCAGATCCGTACGAGGCGGATGGATGAGATCGCCGAGCGAGGCCTAGCGGCGCATTGGAAATACAAGGGCGTGAAAGCGGAGAGCGGGCTAGACGAGTTCTTGAATACCGTACGTGCCGCCTTGGAGGCCAAGGAGAATAATCCGCTCGACTTGATGCAGGATTTCAAGATGGATCTATATAAGGATGAGATCTACGTCTTCACGCCTACCGGCGAGCTTATCAAGCTGGCCAAGGGAGCGACGGTCCTCGATTTCGCCTTTGCCATCCACACGAAGCTGGGAAGCAAATGCGTGTCGGCGAAAGTGAACGGGAAGAACGTTCCGATCAAATACACCTTGAACAACGGCGATAGCGTATCCGTCATCACGTCGCCCGCCCAAAGCCCGAAGCGGGATTGGCTGAACTTCGTCGTCACCTCCAAGGCCCGTGTGAAGATCAAGCAGGCCTTGAAGGAGGAGACGGTGAAGGCCGTGGAATTCGCCAAAGAGATGTTGCAGCGCCGCTTCAAGAACCGGAAGATCGACATGGACGAGCCGACCATGATGCGCTATATCAAGAAGAAAGGATTCAAGACCGTCACGGACTTCTACATCGAGATCGCCGAGGAACGCCTCGATCCCAACCAAGTAATCGACGAATATCTGGAGGCTTTCCGCAAGGAGACGGAGACGAACGAGCGTACCGAGGTGCGTAGCGCAGAGGAATTCGTGACGATGACTCCGGTGGAGGAGATATCGACAAACAAGGATGTCTTGGTGATCGACAAGAACCTGACGGGTATCGAATATAAACTCGCCAAATGCTGCAACCCGATTTATGGCGACGAGGTTTTCGGTTTCGTCTCCACGCAGGGTATCAAGATCCACCGTATGGATTGCCCGAACGCCCAAGAGATGTTCAGCCGCTTCGGTTACCGGATCATCCGCGCGAAATGGAGCGGCAAGGGAGACAATGGCTATACGGTTACGTTGCGGGTGATCGGACGAGACGATATAGCGATCGTCACCAACATCACCTCCGTGATCGGAAAAGAATCGAACGTCACGCTTCGCTCCTTAAACATCAACTCGGTAGACGGATTATTCCAAGGTAACTTTACCGTATTGGTAAGAGATACGACCGCATTAAACTTGCTGACGAAAAAGATCAAGGCGGTAAACGGCGTGAAAGCGGTAGAGCGATTAAATTCTTAGACAGTGTACTGTGCACGAAGTACCGTAGTACTCTGCACGAAGTACTACAGTACCCTCTAGGAAGTACCGCAGTACTTCGTACAGGGGACTGTGCCAACTGTAAGACTGGGTCTTGTGACTATACCCGGATCACAGAATCGGCTTCAGCCCCATCTTCTCCGCACGTTGTATTAGGAACTGCCGGGCCGCCTCATACTCGTTCGGGATCACGCCGTCGAGGATGGCGTTCTTGATCGCCTCTTTCAGCACGCCGACAGGCTTGGAGGGAGCCAAGCCAAACGTCTCCATGATCTCCTCGCCGGATACCGGGGGTTGGAAGTTACGGACACGGTCTTTTTCCTCTATATCGGCCAGCTTCTCGCGCACCTTACGGAAGTTGTTCAAGAAACGGCGAACCTTCTCCGGGTTCTTGCTCGTGATATCGGCCTCGCACAGTTTCATCAAATCGTCGATATCATCTCCCGCGTCAAACAGCAGACGGCGGATCGCCGAATCCGTCACCTCATCGTCCGACAAGGCGATCGGACGCATATGCAGGCTTACCATCTTCTGCACGTACTTCATCTTCTCGTTCATCGGGAGTTTCATCTTCCTAAAAATACCGGGGATCATCCGCTCACCGATAAAATTATGATTATGGAACGTCCATCCCAAGCGAGGGTCGAAACGCTTCGTGGCAGGCTTGGCGATATCGTGGAAGAGGGCGCTCCAACGCAGCCATAGATTATCGGAAGTCTTGCTCAAACGATCCAGCACCATCAAGGTATGGGCGAAATTATCCTTATGCCCGATCCCCTCCTTGGTCTCCACACCTTTCAAGGCGCAAAGCTCGGGGAAAATCAATGGCAACAGTCCGCATTTATCCAGCAAGTCGAAACCGATAGAGGGCTTTGGCGAGAGGACGATCTTGTTCAACTCGTCCACGATACGCTCCTTGGAGATGATGGAGATACGCTCCCGGTTGCGGATGATGGCGTCGAAGGTATCGGGATCGATAAAGAAACCTAATTGAGTGGCGAAACGAACCGCGCGCATCATCCGGAGCGGATCATCGCTGAAAGTAACATCCGGGTCTAAAGGCGTACGGATCGTAAGCTCGTCCATATCCTCCAACCCGCCGAAGGGATCGACCAATTCTCCGTAACGCTCCTTGTTCAGGCAAAGGGCCAAGGCGTTGATCGTGAAATCCCGGCGGTTCTGGTCATCCTCCAAAGTGCCATCTTCCACGACTGGCTTACGGCTGTCATGGCTGTAGGATTCTTTCCTTGCCCCCACGAATTCCAGCTCCAGATCGCCGGCTTTCACCTGCGCCGTCCCGAAATTCTTGAAGACAGAAAGATAAGCACCACGCCCGATCTTCTTGGCCACCCGTTTGGCCAACTCGATACCGCTGCCAACCGCTACCACATCTATATCCTTAGATGGGCGGTTCAAGAAAATATCCCGCACATATCCGCCTATTACATATACCTCAACACCTAGCTCTTCCGCCGCCTCCGATATCAAATGGAAAGGCTTCGCGGATATATGATTTACTATCTCTTCCTCGTTTATATACATATTTATGTATTCCAAATCCAATAAAGAGCGCAAAGATAATCAAATTTCATGTACTTTTGCGGTATCAAATACATTGAACGAGAAAGATATGAAAAAGTTAGCGATCTGTATAACGCTCATTGCCGCCATTTTAACGGGCTGTAACGGAGACGAGAAAGCGGCTCAGACCCGTTTGGACAAGGCCCGGGCCATGTACGAGAATAACGAGTTTTTCGGGGCGAAGAACGAGATAGACAGTATCCGGGCACTCTATCCCAAGGAAGTAAAGGTACTGAAGCAGGGATTAACGCTTATGCGCCAAGTAGAAGTAAAGGAGGCGGAGCGAAACATCGCTTTCTGCGACAGCTTACTCCCGATCAAGCTGGAGGAAGTAGAGGGATTGAAGAAAGGCTTCGCTTTCGAGAAGGATTCCGTTTACGAGGAAATCGGCAATTATATCTGGAAACAGCAGACGATCGAGCGCAACGTGCAACGTTGTTACGTACGTTGCGGCGTGAACGAGGAGGGCGAGATGTATCTGGCCAGCGTATATTACGGCGGACGCCCCATCGAGCATACGGGAATCAAGCTGAGCCTGAAAGACGGCCAATTCGCCGAGACCGCTTCCATCCCGTACGACGGCGGACTGAATTACCGCTTCAAGGATATGGGAAGCACCACGGAGGTAGTGACCTACAAGGGGGAGCACTGCGTCGATGCCGTCAAGTTCATCTACGATAACGAGAAAGAGCGGATCAAGGTGGAATACACGGGAGGCAAGCCTTACATTATATATATGGCGGACGCCGACAAGAAAGCGATCGTCAACACCTTCAACCTCGCCACCGTATTAAGCGATATCAAGAGCATGAACACCTTGAAAGAGAAATCAGAGAAGAAGATCGCTTATCTAAAGAATAAACTGGAGGAGTAGAATTCCTCCATACAAATGGCCTACCTATAAACAAAGCACCGGGACCCCTACCATACAGTAGGAATCCCGGTGTTAGTATACAAACTGATATCCACTATCAGTTATTCATCATTTAACGACTACCTTCTGAGCGGTCTCGCCATCAACGGAAACTACCACGATGCCTTTCGATGCCGGCATCACGAAGTTATCTGAAGAAGCGATAGCGGAAGCGGTGGTCTGACCTAAGATGTTAGACAATGTAACCGTCTTGCCTGCCGCGTTCAAGACCGTAACACTAGCCTCGCCAGCGATTACCGTGAAGCTGGCAACCTCTTCCAATTGTTCGTTGGAAACCGGAGTCGGAGCATTCTCGATCGTGAACGGAACGCCAACATTAGACATTACCACAACATTGTTTACCACACCTACATAAGGAGTCTTCAACTCGCCCGCAGCCACGGTGCGATTCAGCTCTTTCTGGTTCTCCAATAAGTAACCACCATCCTGAGTTGTCTTGAAGGCGAACAAAGCGTTGTTATCCAAAGACGGAACGATATTCGCTTTATCGCTGAAGCCTACACGGTAGTAAGTAGCGCCATTGCTAACGAATGTCTCGTTAGAATCCCGCAAGGATACCATATAGTAGCGAGGAGAAACAGCTTTGGTAGTTGTCTCCGGCGTATAGATCGATGTCGTGATGAAATACAACGGTTTACCAGCGATCACGGTATCGGCTTCTTGAACCCACAAAGAGAAGTTGTCAGTCTCATAAGTTGACTTCAAGATATCTTGGCCTTCGTTCTTCACTTCGGCGAAGAAATTCAGCGGATTCATCGTCAAGAACTTACCATTCGTACCGAAACGCTTGTGAGAATTGTCGATAGAAGCGTACTCCGGAGCCTCTACAGCGACAAAGTCGAAGTAGTTAACCTTATCGGAAAGGATCAGGTTCGCCGTATTCACGTTCATAAAGACATATTGAGTGGTCGCGCCTACCCTTGTAGCCATCTGGTATTTGCCACCGGTCGTAGCCGTATTGAATACGAATTCCAACGGAGCGGTATAATCAGATAATTTCAACGGCCCACCATTCTCGCTGGCAACCAAATCATTGCTGAAACGTTCTTTCAACATATAAGTCGCATGATACAAGGTATCACCTAAAGCACGGGCACCTAAACCATCCGTTACATTCTGTACGGAATCTTGGCTAACCACGATACGAAGAGCGGCTGCGTTCGCTGCGTCACCGGATTTAATCATCAATACGGAATCTGAAGTAAACGCATACAGATCGTCTACGCCCGGAGTACCGGAGATCAAGTTCAATACATAACCATTATCGGCGAGTTCCTCCGCAGAGAAGTGACGAGTACCCAAGAATTTATCCTTTAAATCCACATTCGCTTGATATTCCACCGTAATAGAATCGGTGCTACCCCCAAATGTATAGGTATTGGCCATACCTTGAACGGCGAAGATCTCCTCGTTAGAAATAATAGTCGTATTCGTATTACGGTCTACAACCGAATACATTCCGTTGTTTTCCTTGATATACCATTGTCCCTTCGGTTGATAAATAGAAGGTTTGAAACCTGCCGCAGTTACCAATTTATCGGAAGCGGCACTCTTATCGTAAGCGACAGCGTATTGTCCGCCCTTATCGCCCTTGCTCGCACTCTTCAAGAAGTATACGCCTGTACCTGTAGCGATCGTAGAAGGAGTTCCCTTCGTTACGGTAATAACAGGAGCGGCTCCTTGAGCAGGTTGAGTAGAACCCGACTGCAAGTCAGATACGGTCAAGGCTTTCGTCTCGATCACGCTGGCATATACGACACGTACGTTCGGAACGGAGGTCATCGGACTTGCGTTCACGGTCGGAGCGGCAGCGGCATACATAGCCAAAGCATCGTTCTTCAAGTTGATCGTGAAATAGAATTTCTGGAAATCAGCGTTACCCAGTGTATGCAAGCCACTAGCGTCATAGGTGGAGTCAGCCGTAAACTTAGCCCCATATACACCGGTAGCACCGGCTATCACATTCTTCAATGTATCGACACCTAAGTATTTTGCTTTACCATCACTAAATACTTGGTCACCTTGGATCTGCAAGGTCACATATTTAGCGTTCGCAATAGCGCCTGTAGCGGGAGCCGCCGTATTCTTCGCTATCAAGTTCTTACCCTCGAAGATATTTCCTTGATAATTTCCTCCAAACGTCAATTGAAAGACTTGGAAACCATCCCCCAGCTCACTTGCGCTCAAATACATAGCGTCGCTAGGAGCCTCTACGGTAAATTTCGTAGAAGAGGCAGAAGAACCTAAGCTCAAGTCTGTCCCAGCTACATCCAACGCCAAGATTTGATTGTTTCCGAAATAAGCCTGAATAGCGCTACCACCGGCAGCGTCAGAGAATGTCCACTGATTCACGCCCGATGTGATAACAGGCTTTGCCGTAGATGAAGCCGCAAACGACAAAACGGCCTGTGTCTTCTTGTTCTTGAATTGATACACAGGACCAGCAGGAGTCGTGCCCGCATTCGTGATTTGCCACAAGGCAGAATCAATAGCGGCTTTGGTAGCGTCTGACGCCAAAGTTTTAACAATTACTGAGTCGGCTTTCTCACCACTTAAAGACAAAACGGAAGAACCTGTCTTTAAATAATAATAGTTACCGGCTTTCCACTGAGCCTCCGGAACGGTCGTACTCGACTGAGCATTAGCCGAGAATACGCCCGCAACCATCAGGGCCGCAGCAATAAGAGTACATTTTTTGTCCATAATCAAATAGATTTTATTTATTAATCACAGTCTAAACAGGGGTTGTTTAGAAAAGGTTTTGAGGGGGTATGAGATTAACAATCGATTTAGCGTCTTATAACAAAAATCGTCCTATTCTCACGAACAGGACGACTATACTACTAAAAATGTAAACAGTGTATTTATATAGTAATATCATGAAACTATATATTTTGGAGAAAAACCGCTCCACCTTCACAGGCAAAACGGCTGGAAATCTAATCTACTCAATAAATATCTTCACAGGCTTACTCGAAATAAGCATGTTCTTTTACGACATGACCTCTGTCATCGAAATAAACCTTATATATCTTACCATTTCTGGAAAGTAATACTACCTTATACTTCACAAACGTGCTATTGTTTGACACCTCAACTGATTTCACCATACATCCCTCATAGGAAGTATTTACCGCATCACGCAATACTTGGGGCATATCAGTTACCTCGATCGGATAAAATTTATCCTGTGCCACTGTTTCCTTAGCGCTACCGACCATCCCGGCTTGCGCTTCTACATCAGGGGCAATAAATAAGCCACATAAAGCGACAATAACCCCGTAAACAATCTTTTTCATACCTTAAAAACCTAAATACCTAAACCTTTTTTCTCTTACATCATAAATTCGCAGTATAGGGTGCAATCTCCGTGCCAAAACTCACCCTAAAAAACGACAAGAGAATAATAAGTTGTAAATCCGACAATTAACCAAAAGCGAAGAATCAATCATTCGGTTGCCAAAGTGTGGAACAAACCGTGGAATGTGGAAAATTTCCCCACGAGAGTGTGGAATCTCTACACACTACTATAAAAAACGAGGCCCACCCTTAATCTATATAAGGATGAGCCTTAAATCATTCTACTTAAATATAATCAAATAAAAATACTAAAGTAATAAAATAAAGTTCCGTAATATCGTATACACTCTGTGTCTAATCTCTAATTTGCGATTCACAAAGATAAATCTTTTTGTTCAACCATCTATAAAATAACCGCACATCTAACGAAACTCAAAGATTTTTGAACAAAGAGATTCCTTTTAAGGACAAGTCATAGATTATCACGAACTTCAATCCTTCGCTTGGTGTACGGTAAGTTGCGGGAATGGGAAACCGATACCTACCTCATTGAAGGTCGCGTAGATATTCTTGTTAATATCGAAATACACGCCCCAATAGTCGGAACTGTTTACCCAAACACGTACCACCACGTTTACGCTGCTGTCCGCCAAGGCTGTCAAGGCGATAAACGGAGCGGCCGGCTCGGACAAGATGCGGGAATCCTTCGCCAATACAGACTCTATCACTTGCTTTACTTTCTCATAATCGCTGCCGTATTCCACGCCAAAAGTCCAGTCTACACGGCGAGTCGTCTGGTTACTGAAATTAGTCACAACGCCACTGCTCAAAGAGCCGTTCGGTATATAAATGACCTTATTATCAACCGTACCTAATACGGTATGGAACATCTGGACCTCTTTCACGGTACCGCCAACGCCCTGCGCCTCTATATAATCACCCACCTTATAAGGCTTGAAAAGAAGGATGATCAATCCACCGGCAAAGTTTGACAGGTTACCGCTCAATGCCATACCGACAGCGACACCGGCGGAAGCCAACAAGGCGGCAAACGACGTAGTTTGAACGCCTAACGCCCCTACGACTGAAATAATCAATAAAATGGTTAAACTGACATTCACCAAACTGCCGACAAAAGTCTTGACAGAAGGATCGATATCCCGTTTGCTCAATATCTTCCGAACCAGTTTATTAAGTAAGTTTATAACCAATCGTCCCACCAAGAAGACAATAAGGGCTTTAATAATCGTAAAACCCAATTGGGAGCCATGCTCAACCAAGGATCTGATAGCTTCCTCTAATTTAGAACTCGCTTCTACAGCTGCTAATAATACCATATCTCTTCTATTTTAATTAATCTATTAATTATATAACAATCTGATCTTCCAAAATATTATGAAATGTAGCAAAGGTATAAAGTTTTTTTAATCTGGTAAAACCATGAAATAATTACGTAGCTTTGCGATCAATCAAATAACACGTTAAATTCGACAGCATGAAAATCCTTGCGATACTCGCCGCCCTTTTCCTTTCAATAGGCTATGGCCACGCTCAGACATACGAGAAGTTTGTCGAGAAAAGTTTTGACTTCTTGGACAAGAACGACTTAGTCTCCGCCGAAGAGAGCCTACGAGCCGCCATGCGCCTCGAACCGGGAAACCCCAACAACTACGCCTTGCTCATGAATCTCGGGACGATACAGCGCAGACAAGGGAAACTGGAAGATGCCCTTCTCTCCTATACCGCCGCCCTAAGCCGCCATCCGAATAATGAGGCCATACTGGAAAATCGTGCCGGCTTATATACGGAAATGGGTGAGATAGAAAAAGCGACGAACGATTACAATGCCCTGTTAATCTTGAACCCCCATCATCAAGAGGCGTTATATTGCAGGGCAATGCTTCATTTACAACATAAGAACTATCTTTTGGCCGAGCAGGATTTCGATAAGATACTGGAAGTAAACGAAAAATCCGTGAAAGGACGTCTGGGACACGCGATTCTCGAAAAGCTACGGGGGAATTACGATGAGAGCGAACGCATCTTTAATTACTTGATCAGCGAGATGCCCCGTGAATGGATCTTATACGAAGGCCGTGCCGATCTATACTTCATGATGGGCAAGAACGCCCGGGCTATGGCCGATATCAATCGTGTTTTCGTGGAAAGTACCCCGACAGCCGCTTTATATGTATTGCGAGGCAAAGTAAAACTCGCCCAATATGAGAAGGCATCGGCCGCCTTAGACTTCAAGAAAGCTGAGGATATGGGATATGATAAAACGACTATCGACGAGTTGATGAAGATGGCTCGTTAAGGTTGTTTTTATACGTATAGTAGCATCGGCTCACGCGAGTAGTGGTATTGGCCTACGCCACTACTCGCGTGAGCCGATGCCACTATACGTGTGAGCCTGCGCCACTACTGGTGCGAAATCGGCCCATTTATACTACTTTTCCGTGATATAATTGACAACCCAACTACCCACTTCTTTCGTTCCATATTTCGCTCCACCTTCCACTTGGATTTCCGGCGTACGGACATTCGCATCGAGGGAAGCGTCTACGGCTTCACGGATCAAGGCTCCCTCTTCTTTGAGGTCGAAATACTCGAATAACATCGCTACTGAAAGAATTTGCGCCAAGGGGTTCGCAATATTCAGCCCTTTCGCCTGCGGCCAAGAGCCATGAATCGGCTCGAAAACCGGCGTGCTCTCTCCGGTAGAAGCGGAAGGCAGCAAGCCCATAGAGCCGCTGATGCAAGAACCCTCATCCGTCAAGATATCACCAAACGTATTCTCGGTTACCATCACGTCGAAGAATTTCGGCTCTTGGATCATACGCATAGCGGCGTTGTCCACATACATATAGTCTGTCGTTACTTCCGGATAGCTAGGAGCCATCTCTTGAGCGATCTGGCGCCATAGACGGGAAGAGGCAAGTACGTTCGCCTTGTCAACAACCGTCAGGTGCTTATTCCGTTTCATCGCATACTCGAAGCCCACTTTCAAGATACGCTCGATTTCCGGGCGGGTATACATATTCGTATCGTATGCCTTATCGTTGTCTTGATATTTCTCACCGAAATACATACCACCGGTCAACTCACGGATACATAAGAAATCCGCGCCATCCACCAATTCGGCACGCAACGGCGATTTATGCAATAGGCATTTGAAGGTCTGCACCGGACGGATATTAGCGAACAGGCCCAACTTCTTACGCATCGCCAAAAGACCTTGCTCCGGGCGTACTTTCGCTGTCGGATCATTATCAAACTTAGGATCGCCCACAGCCGAGAAAAGAACAGCGTCGGCATCCTTACAAATCCGATAGGTCTCCTCCGGGAAAGGATCGCCTACCTTATCGATCGCGTCAGCGCCACAAAGGGCATACTCATAGTGAACCTCATGTCCAAATTTCTCACAAACGGCACTCATTACTTCCACGCCTTGCACGGAAATCTCTGGTCCGATCCCGTCTCCGGGAAGTACTGCTATATTCAGTTTCATCGTAAATGTTTGTTATTATTCTCTGTTAAAATGTACATACTTAGGCTCCGTGGGGAAATACGTGTCATCATCCCACAGGGTACTTGTAATCATCAAGTCGGCGCTATAACGGTTACAAGCGATAGGTACGTTATGAACACGGCACTGACGAAGCAACATCTGGATGTCGGCCTCGTGCGGTTGCGGATTCAAGTCGTCTATCAAAAAGACCGCCAAATCGATCTCCTTACGGACAACCATAGCGGCAATCTCAGCATCGCCTCCCATCGGACCGGAATGCATGCAAGCAATATCCGCGTTCACCCCTTTTTCCTCGAGAGCTTTACGAACCAAATTTCCGGTCGTACCCGTACAAACAATATGGTGGTGAGACAAGAACTCAGCGTTATGTACCGCCCATTCTACCATTTCCGCCTTACGATTGTCGTGCGCTACAAGCGCGATAGTTAACTTTTTCATACCCTTTACCTTTTTAATTATTAATCCTCTATCTTGTTCAGCATCTTCAATGTCGCCTTGATCGCCGCCTCGGTCTGGTCAGCGTCCAGGCCACGAGTCTTGAAATCGACCCCGGCATAATTCCAGCTGATGACCGTCTGCACGAACGCATCCGTACGTCCTCCCGGCGGGATGGATACCGAATAGTTCGTCAACATCGGGAACGGGCGGTTCAAACGGGAATAAATCCGGCGTAGGGCACGAACGAAAGCGTCGTATTGGCCATCACCGGAAGCCGATTCCTCGTAAGCCTCGCCATTGATCTCGATCTTCAAGGTAGCCACCGGTTTCAGCCCTTGGGCCAAGGATAAGGAATAGTTCAAGATCCGTATTTTCTGATCCTCCAGCGCATTATCATGATGAAGCACATCGCTGATAATATAAGGAAGATCCTCCGGGGTAACCATTTCTTTCTTATCCCCTAACTCAATGATCCGTTCCGTAACCTTACGCATCGAGCCCTCATCCATGTCGATACCGAGCGCTTCCAGATTCTTGCGGATATTCGCTTTTCCGGAGGTCTTGCCCAAAGCGTACTCGCGAACCCGTCCGAAACGCTCGGGGAGCAGGTCGTTGCAATACAGGTTGTTCTTGCTATCGCCGTCCGCATGGACACCGGCGCATTGCGTAAACACATGCTCTCCGATGATCGGCTTATTGGGCGGGATATGCACCCCGGAGTAGGTCTCAACCAAACGGCTAGCCTTGTTTATCTTTTCCTCCCTCAAGCTCGTCTCCTCTCCCAACTGGTCCTTGATAACGGCAAGTACGCTACTCAAAGGAGCGTTACCCGCACGCTCTCCCAAACCGTTCACGGTCGTATGGATTCCCTTGATACCCGCACGGATGGCGGAATATACATTCGCTACGGCAAGATCATAGTCGTTATGCGCGTGGAAGTCAAACCGTAAATCCGGGTAGCGGTCCACCATCATCTTGCAATACTCGTAGGTATTTCCGGGATTCAAGACTCCCAAGGTATCCGGGAGCATGAAACGGCAGATCGGAAGTCCTTTCAACGCATCGATTACCAAGAATACGTAATCCGGGGAATGCTTAATACCGTTCGACCAGTCCTCCAAATAGATATTCACGTCGATCTTCCGTTTCGCCGCTTCCAATACGACCGTACGAATATCGTCAACGTGTTGCTCGGGAGTCTTTCGAAGCTGTTCGGTGACATGCTTATAAGAGCCCTTGCAAAGCAAGTTCACGACACGGCAACCTGCGGATTCAATCCAGTCGAGAGAGACCGTACCATCCACGAAACCCAAGACCTCCAATTTGTCTAGGTTCCCGGAACGGGCGGCCCAAGCGGCTACACGCTTCACGGCCTCAAACTCTCCGTCCGACACACGGGCGGAGGCGATCTCCACCCGGTTCACGCCTAAGTCGCTCAGCAGCACTTGCGCTATGCTGAGCTTCTCGTGAGCGGCGAAGGAGACGCCCGAAGTTTGCTCCCCATCTCTGAGGGTTGTATCCATTATTTCTATCATAATCAGCGTGCTGCCTCGAAGGCTTCTATCTTTGATTTATTTGCCAGTAAATAGTCGATATCGTCCAATCCGTTGATCAGGCAATCCTTTTTATAGGCGTTGATCTCGAAATGCTCGCTTTTGCCCGTAGCCTTGTTCGTGATCGTTTGCTCCGGTAGATTTACCTCGACCTCAGTTTTCGGGTCCTTGTAAATCGAATCGAACAATTCAGCGAGGAACTCTTCAGTCACAACAACCGGTAGCACGAAGTTGTTCAACTCGTTGTTTTTATGAATATCGGCGAAGAAACTGGAGACCACGACACGGAAACCGTAATCGGCGATCGCCCAAGCCGCATGCTCACGGCTGGAACCGGAACCGAAGTTCTTTCCCGCTACCAATATCTTTCCGCTATACGTAGGATCGTTCAAGACGAATGATTCGATCTTATTACCTTCCTTATCATATCGCCAATCCCGGAATAAGTTCTCGCCGAACCCTTCCTTGGTAGTCGCTTTCAGAAAGCGGGCTGGGATAATCTGGTCGGTATCCACGTTCTCTAAAGGAAGAGGCACGCAAGTGCTTGTGATTATATTGAATTTTGTTTTCATCTTATGCTACTTTATTAGATTAGTCTTTACATCAGTTCTCTCGGATCCGTGATCTTACCTGTCACAGCGGCGGCGGCGGCCACAAGCGGCCCCGCCAAGATGGTGCGAGCACCCGGTCCTTGGCGGCCCTCGAAATTACGGTTGGAAGTGGAGACCGCATATTTACCCGCCGGAACCTTATCCTCATTCATCGCCAGACAAGCGGAACATCCCGGTTGACGAAGGACGAAGCCGGCCTCGGCCAAAACCTTGTCGATCCCCTCGGCACGAATCTCCCGCTCTACCTGCCAACTGCCGGGAACCAGCCAAACCGTTACATCATCCGCTTTCTTCTTTCCTTTCACCAAAGAGGCGAAAGCACGGAAATCCTCGATACGGCCATTCGTACAGCTACCTAAAAAGACATAATCCACTTTCTTACCCAACATAGACTCGCCTGCCTTGAAGCCCATATAATCCAAAGACTTCTTATAAGAGATACGGCCTGCCTCGGGCACGCTTTCTAAGGAGGGAATATCTTTGCTGATACTCATACCCATGCCCGGGTTCGTACCGTACGTAACCATCGGGTCGATATCCTCGGCGTGGAAAACGATCTCCTTATCGAACTTAGCGTCCGGATCACTATACAGCTGACGCCACTCGCTCACCTTCCGCTCCCATTCCTCGCCTCTCGGGGCAAACTCACGGTCTTTCAAATAATCGAAAGTAACATCATCCGGAGCGATCATACCGCCACGGGCACCCATCTCGATCGAAAGGTTACAGATCGTCAGACGTTCCTCCATGGTCGTATTACGAATCGCCTCGCCAGCGTACTCTACGAAATAGCCCGTAGCACCGCTGGTACTCATCTTACTAATAATGTATAAAGCAAAGTCCTTCGCCGTAACGCCCGGTTTGCGTACACCATCGATCGTGATACGCATCGTTTTCGGCTTACGCTGCATGATACATTGGGTAGCCAAGGTCATCTCCACCTCGCTCGTACCGATACCGAAGGCGATAGCGCCCATGGCACCGTGCGTAGAAGTATGGGAGTCACCACAAACGATCGTCATACCCGGCTGCGTCAAGCCTGTCTCCGGACCTACCACATGGATGATACCATTCTTCGGATGTTGAAGACCGTAATACGTCAAGCCGAAATACTTCGCATTCTCTTCCAAGGTATCCACTTGATTCTTGGATATAGGGTCCTCGATAGGCTTATCTTGGTTCAATGTCGGGATATTGTGGTCCGGCATACAAGTGATTTGCGCGGGACGGAAGGGCTTCAATCCACGTGCACGTAATCCGGCGAAAGCCTGCGGGCTAGTCACCTCATGACAATACAGACGGTCGATATACAATTGTATGGTTCCGTCGGGCAACGTGTCCACCACGTGTTTGTCCCAGATTTTCTCAAATAATGTCTTGCTCATTGTCTTGTCTATTTTTAGTCTACTATAAACTTATTGATGGCGTCCACGAAAGCCTCCACGGAAGCGGCGATAATATCGGTATTCGCGGAGAACCCATAATAGGTAGCCCCGTTATACTCTACCTGCATATGCACCTTGCCCGTATCATCGCTACCTTTATTAATGGCTTGAATCAAGAATTCCTGAATCGTCATGTCACTATTACTAATGGCTTTTTTCACCGCCTTGATGCCTGCGTCAACCGGACCGTTACCAGCCGCGGCCTCGTATTTTCTTACTCCCGACAAATTTAAACAAATACTTGCGACTGATTGTACTCCAACACCACTAGTTACCTGTAAATATTCCAATTTAATACGGTGTGTGGCCGTACGATCCTTTCCGACCAACATCAAAACATCATCATCATTAATATCTTTCTTACGATCGGCCAGTTTCAAGAACTCATCATACACCTTGTCCAATTTCTCCTGCTCCAGATCCACACCTAAAACATGCAGGCGATGCTTCAACGCCGCACGACCGCTACGAGCAGTCAATACGATCGCGTTATCATCGATACCCACATCCTTCGGATCGATGATCTCGTAGGTTTGCGCATTCTTCAAAACGCCATCTTGATGGATACCGGAGGAGTGAGCGAATGCGTTACGTCCGACAATAGCCTTATTCGGTTGTACCGGCATATTCATCAAGCTAGAAACCATACGGCTCGTACTATAGATCTTATTCGTCGTGATATTGGTGATGATATCACGTTCTTTATGGCTCTTGAAAACCATGGCGACTTCTTCCAATGACGTGTTACCCGCACGCTCACCGATACCGTTTACGGTTACCTCCACCTGACGGGCTCCGTTCAACACGCCTTGTACGGTATTCGCGGTAGCCATACCCAAGTCATTATGGCAATGAGTGGAAAGAATAGCGTTATGTACGCCATCCACATGTTCCATCAGATACTTAATCTTCGCCCCGTACTCATCCGGCAAGCAATATCCTGTCGTATCCGGGATATTCACTACGGTAGCCCCGGCCTTGATCACGGCCTCCACGACACGGGCCAGATATTCATTATCCGTACGCCCGGCATCCTCACAGTAGAATTCTACGTCCTCCACGTACTTTTTAGCGTATTTCGTGGCGGCGATCGCACGCTCTATAATCTCCTCTCTCGTGGAGTTAAACTTGTATTTGATATGAGAATCAGAAGTACCGATACCCGTATGAATACGTCCTCGCTTAGCGAATTTCAACGCCTCGGCTGCCACGTCGATATCTTTCTCCACCGCACGGGTCAAGGCACAGATGGTCGGCCAAGTCACGGCCTTTGAGATCTCAACCACACTCTTAAAATCCCCGGGACTGGAGACAGGGAAACCAGCCTCGATCACATCAACACCTAGCTGTTCCAATGCCTTAGCTACTTGAATCTTTTCCACTGTATTCAACTGGCATCCCGGAACCTGTTCACCATCACGTAAGGTGGTGTCGAAAATAAATAATCTGTCTGACATAATCTTATATTCTTAATTTACTAATATCCTATACTAACTAAAAAAGCCTCTCTCACAAGGAAGTGAGAAAGGCTCTTTCATCTATCGTAATGCTCGCAAAGCATACAGTCTCACTTCCTATCCCGTTCCCAGAGTAGAATAATGTTTAGAGAAATAATGAGACTATTTTGCAAGTTGCGTGTCATTGTTCTTGTCTTTATTGTTTTTGTTTGAACGTTGCAAAGATACGGCCTTTTTTGATACCACCAAATATAATTCGAAGTTTTTTACAGGATATTTCTTATAAAACGTAAGATAAACAATTACATCTGTTACTAAATAACACTGCCCATCGTTAGGTCGTAACGATGGGCAGTATAAGCTGCTTACGATGCCCATCATAAAGACCTTATGATGGGCAGTGTTATGATACGATAAAAACGGCTCGCGCTAACGAACCACGACCTTCTTCACGAACGAGGCATCTGGAGCGGTACACTTCAAGAAATAGACACCGGCATGACCTACCGGAATCTCCATCTTGCCGCAAACCTTTCCTTCGAAAATAACGATACCGGCTACGTCAACCACCTTCAAGGCAACCTCCTGCGGCATATCCACGAAGATGGATTGGTTGGCCGTATACAGGCTCATACCCTCCTCGATGGACTCCACGCCGGTAGGCACGTCCGGGTTCTCCGGGTCTACGGGATCCACAGGAATGACCGGGGTTTCCGGATCGGTGGAGGAAGAGGTAGAGGAGACAACCTTCACCTCTATCTTGCTACTAACCGGCTTATAATTCGGATCGGTCGGCGTGAAGGCAATCTCTTGCATTCCCTTTTCGGTAATCTCCTTATCCGGATCGCTCCAAGCGAATGTTCCGGCTACGATACCGGCGTGACCGCCTTGTAAAACAGACTCGGATAGTTTTTGACCGGACAATATATCGGAAGCCGCAGGCCATGTAACCGTAGGTGTACCCAAAGTAATCTCATAAGTAAACACCTTCGTATAAGATTTATAAGTTTTATCTTCCGGACGATCAACACGTACATAATATGTACCCGGATTCTTCAATGGCACTTTATTAACCTCGGCATTACAATCTTCTTCATTCTGGTAGAAAGAGATCACGCAAGAAGTATCACTACCTTTTACCTCCACGGTTTGTGCCATGCCATTATATTCAGATGACTTAGCCAATGTACACGCTGGGTATTCATCTTTAGGAGCATATATAGGATAAATCTCGACATCTCCCGTTACTTGGTATACCCTTGGATTGTCACTATTTTTGTCTGACCACTCAACGAAGTGCTGACCTACAGGCGCAACAGCCTCCAATGTGATCGTTACCCCTGCTCGAATATCATTCAAATCACAAGGAAGACCACCATTCGTAATCCTCACACCCTCCGGTTGCGATCCATTACTCGAACGTAAAACAGGAGTGCTATTACCTAAAGAGAAGTTCACAACAGGATTCGTTGAATAATAGTAAATAGTCGTACCCTCGTAATTCTTAAGAGCATCACCTTTCGGTGTAATCTTGTATGTCGTTACATTATCCTTCGTCTCTGATATAATATTCACGAACTCAGTACCCGGTCGAGTGCCAGGATTCGCTCCATGCGATGTAGGAGCCTTCGTTATCGTCACTTTAGACTTTTTAATTTTCAAGCCTACACGTCCTTCATCCGGCTTATTAGGATCCGGATAGATCTCTTCAAACGCCTCATACAAGCCATCCTCGGCACGCCTCAATACGACCGTATAATCGCCCGCATCAATAGCCGTCGAAGTTTCCTCACCGTCATTTATCTTATACTTGACATCGAACGAGAAGCCTGCGTAAGTCTGCGAGGCGAAAGGCGTGAAGGGGCGGGATACGCCACTGTAGTAGTATTCCTGATACGGCCAAAGGATATATTCCCTCTTGATCTTCACCCGATGGTCAAACACGGCCGTCACGGTCAAGGGGCCGGTTACGGTCAAGATATCACTCTGGGATATTTCCTTGCTGTTCGCCAAGATGGTAAGCAAGCTTGCGCCGGCTTGCCCTTCCGCTTTAGCTATGCGCACTCTCGTTCCATATGCCAGTTCTTCACCACTGCCTACTTCAGTCCAACTACCATCCTCACCCTCTTTACTCAAGGTGATCGTACCGGAGGCGGTCTGGCTCGGGTTGCTGCTTACGGCGGAGGCGGTCACAGCATATCCTTTCGCAACGAAAGAGGCATTTACCAACGTGATATCGCCGGTCACGGCGCATAGATTGTCGGTGCCGGGTCCTGTCACGCCGGACAGACCGACGTTACCCTCCAGCTTATACCCGGCATCCGGAAGGGAGATTACCCGAATCTTCGAGCCTACCGCTACGGTAGAGCCGGAAGTGATCAGCGTACCGTCTTCCTTATATAATAAGATAGAGCCGTGCTCCATGTTCTTCTTTTCGAGGGTGACAAGGGCCATGTTGACCGGTTTAGGCTCGAATACGGCTTTGATCGTCAAAGGCCCGGTCAGCGTTACCTTGTCGCCCTTGAGCGACTCCCCGTTTATCTGCAATGATTTCAGCTGGGTGTTCACGCTCGGGATTGCCGCAATCTGTAGGATCGAGCCTTGCTGCAATTCATCACCATTTGAGACCGGCTTCTGCCCATCCGCCGCCTGATCGTCCGGCGTGGTCACTTTAAGGTCGCCGCTGGCATCGCCGAATGTCTCGATAGATACCTTATGCAGGATCGGGGTAAAGTTGGCGCTATAGGTTCGATCCGCACCTACCGTAACCGTGAGCGTGTCTTTCTTGCCCAAGTCTACGCTCTCGCCCGCGATCGACCAGCTTGAAAGCTGATAGTTGGGTAGAGGGGTCGCTACCAAGGAGATCTTTTGACCCTTTACATACACGTTATCCTCAGCCTTGCCTAATACGTTTACGGCACCACCCGTTGTCTGTACAGCGGTGACCTTATAGGTCGTGTCTACCTTGACCGCCACGGACAACGCCGCCGTATTGTAATAAGAAGAGTTATCCGGATAGAACGTCACGGAGTACTCATGCGTACCTGCCGGCACCACGGTGTTTCCGTATGTCCAAGCGAAGGTACCGGCTACCAGATATCCCTCATCTGTAACGCTACCGCCGGACAGCAAGGAGGTTGAAAGCGATTGGCCCGCCTTGATGCTTGCGGCAGTCGGGGGAGTGATGTCGCCCTCGGCGATAGCCTTCTTGCTTGTCAGGCTCATGGTATAGATTTGCTCGAAAGCCTCGTATTCAGCGTCTTCCGGATAGGATACCTTGACAAAGAAGATGCCTTCTTGCTTCCGGTCTGATTCGCCTGCGACTTCTGTGCATTTCTCGTCCTTATAGTACCCGATCGTCAAGGTCTTGCCATCAGGAAGGGTCGCCGGGATGGTCTTACAGTCCAATACAGCGGCTTTCTCCGTATTGACCACCTGTTCCAAGCCCGATACGTTCACGACCAGTTTGGCCTTTTCCTTATGAGAGGTCAAGGTAGCGGTGAGATCCGTGACTGGCTGTCCCTTGGATGCCTTGTCGGACAAGAGACCGTTCTTCGCCGTGAACGTCCCTTCCACGAAAGAGACCGCCAGCTCTACCGGAATGCGTAGCACGGCACCCGGGGCCTTCATCTCGGTATTCCTCACGCTGTATACCACGCAGCGGAAGCTGCCATCGGTGCGCTTGCTCCACGTGAGCGCATGATCGTCCGCCAGCTCGCCGAGGATAGGCGTACCGCTCAGCAATACGCCCGCCGGCAAGGTGAAATCCACTTGGAATGAGGAGAAATCTACCGTATTATCGGATACCTTCAAGGTGAGCGTATCCTTGCTACCAGCGGCGTTCAGGTTCGTCTTCGCCAATTTCCACTGGGCGGCGGTAGCCGTTCCCGCTGATAACAGCAGGAAGAGGGCTACGAATAATTGTTTTATATGATTCACTTTCATAATTTACTTACAGATAAAGATGTTAGTATTACTTGCCTTCACACCATGGCCTGTCTTCGCCGTCAAGCGGTAGTAGTAAACGCCCGCCGGTAAAGGAAGGGCAACCGTATAGCGGTTCTCGCCTACCTCGCCGGGCAAACCGTTCAGTACCGCAGTCAACGCACCGTTCGCGGAGAATACATGGATCATAACCGTCTGGGCGGGTTCCTCCAGTTGATAAGAGAAGGTCGTGCTGCCACGGAACGGGTTCGGATAGTTGGAGACGGCCTCCAAGCGGCTGATCGCCTCGATCGGGGCATTGGAGGTTACGATCGCGTCGCCACCGGACCTCAAGCTGTTAGCCCTCGCGTCGGAGAAGGAGGCCCCTACCAAGGTAACGCCCGCCGGCAGACGCATGATACGGCTCTTGCCCGAAGGAATCGTACGGCCATCCAAGCTATAAGCGATCACACGCAAGGTATCCCCGTTCAAGCTGGAAGCCTGCATGAACTTGGCGGCGTCGCCCAATAACGGGATCTCGTCGATAGCTCCCACCAACTCCAGATAGATACCGGCTACCGGCACTTGGCTATTCATGGTCAGGAAGTTGTCAGCGTCGAGCTCCATTTGTACGGGAGCCTCAGCCTCGGAACGCAGCGCACTGGCCTTGGTAATCGGCTCGTCGCGAATGATGTTGGCGATGCCGATCACGTCAGCGATCTCTACATTATTATTATAGTTCACGTCCGCCTCGGCGAAACCGAAGTTGGGGATCATGTTATCCTTGTCTTTCAAGATGTAGCTTACCGTAGCCGTCACGTCCTGCACGTTCACGGACTTATCGAGGTTCGCGTCGCCGTCGCAGGTGTAGATCCATGCTCCATATTGGACTGTCCAGCCCGGAAATAACGGATTGGTTACGAGACCAGCCACTTGATAGTTAGCGGGCAGATCGTCCGTGATCGTGAGACGATTCTCCGTATGCGCAATCGTATCGCTACCAACCGTCCAAACGAAGCGAGAGGCGGAAGTTCCCACGGTCTTTTGCGCGGAAAGATCGATAGTCTCTCCATAGGCCGCAAAACCGCCCACACGGGCCTCACCGACCGGCAACGTCACGAGACCATCGGCAGACTCCAATTGCCGCGGGTTCTCCACGCCGGTAAATTCCAAGAGCGATCCAGAGGCGCATAAAGCCTTCAACACAGGGAACTTGGCCAAGTCGATCCGCATAGTAGGCATCGGCACGCCATAGGAGATCAATTGAGCGGCGATCTCATCGTCCATCGCCTCAATCATCGTCCAGTTCAAGAATAGCTCTTTCAAGTTCTTGTTGTTAGACAGGTCGATAGCCGTTAGGCCAGTATTGGCCACATCCAGATACTCCAAGGCAGGATACATAGAGACGATCAAGGTAGAAAGCGGCGTATTGCCGGCAAGCATCAAGGAGCGCAATACGGTATTATTCTTCGGCAAGGTAAGTTTCTCCACCCGGTTGCCGTAAAGCGACAACTCTTGTAGCTTATCCAAGGCAGATAGGTCCACCTCCTTAGCGAAGTTATTGCCCATTTGATACATATATAAATGTGTCAAGCGGCGGGGGTTCTCATCGTTCCAGATCGCTTGTGCGTACTGTGAGTTCTCGTTCGTCTGCCATGCGCCACTGCTCCACCACTCGCTCAACGCCTTGTTGTTGGAAGCGTCTACGATACGTACCAAGGTAGCCACGTCGCTTTCGGCGAATACTTGGGGTACGGTGGTCTCCACATGGATGCGCGAGGTCTCGATCTGCCAGCCGGAGAAATAAGTGATCTCCGTGATCTCACAGAACTTCGGATTCATCAGTTTACAATAATAGTCTCCATATTTTTCCTCCTTGCTATCCAGCACGAATACACCCGGACGGTTTAGCACGGGCTTCAATGCCTCTTTCTCCTCTGTCCTATATTTGGCGTTTACCCACAAGAATACGGTCTCTATACCATCGATCACGGCCTCCGAGGAGAGGTCGATCGTATCGCCGTTCTCGAACCAATATTTATCTCCAGGATGGGAGGGAGAAGTAAGCTGGAAGACACTTCGTCCATCATAACTTACATTTTGCCGATAATTCTTCAAGCCCGTATATTTCAAGAGAGATTGCCCATGCCCTACCGTCATGTTTTTTAAGCTCGGATACTGGGCCAGATCGAAACTTTCCAGATACTCCGGCAATCCCAACGACTCCAGATTCTTTCCCTCTTGCGCAGAAGGAAGCTCATACTCCGTATTTTGCAAATATAGATGACGGATAAACGCCGGCAAGTTCTTTATCAGATCTGCGAACTGCTTCGTATGCGGCAAGGCCACATAAGTCAAGCTTGTAGCCTTATCGAAGCCTTGTACCTTTAAGTCTGGGCAATACTCGATCGTCAGCCTATTTAATCGCTTAAAGGAAGAGATATCCAACGAAGTCAAAGATAAATGCTCTAGGTAAAGCTCCGTCAACTTCGAGCAACCAGTCAAGTTCAGTCTCGCCAACTTCGTTTTTTGGTAAGATCCCTCGCCCGTGTATCGCGTGCCAAATCCGAAATATTGCAGTTCCGGACATTTAGATAGGTCAAGAGACTCCAGATTCTTACTATATACATGCAGGTGCTCCAGCTTCGTATTCTTCGATAGATCCAGCTTCTCTATATTCATGAAATTCTCACAATCGAAATACTTCAGCTCGGTGAAAGCGCTTAGGTCTAATTGAGAGATCGTATCCTTCGAGCTCCAATCAAACTCAATAGCTAGATGTGTCAACCGGCCGACCTCGTCCGTGCTCCAGTCCGTACGGATCACGTCTTGATACGAGTTCCAATTCTCGCGTTCCCAGCCCTTGCTATCCACGAACTCCTTTAATTGGGTGATATTCGGGTTATCGGCAGCCAACTTCTTCAATCCGGCGATGTCTGCAGGGGAGTAGTTGTCCGAGTTACGGGCTACCTTGATCTGGGGTGTCTCCATACACCAATTGCCGTAATTCGAATTGGTAATCGAACACATATAATATTCACCCGGCTTTCCGGTAAAGACGAAAGCACCTTCCTTGCCGGATACCGCCGGCATAGTCGCTTTCGTCCGTTTACCAGTAGCCCGATCAATAAGGTACCATTGATATACCGATTTCACGCCACCCGCCGTAGCGTAAGCGGATAGATCGATCTCCGTACCTGCTGCGGCGTAAGCATTGTTATTGTCTACTTGCGTACCAGCCTTGATTGTAGTAAAACCATAAACGTTCAAATTTTGAGGTAACGGAGTAGGCAACGTCACCGTAGCCCAAGTAAGCGAATTATTACCACTCAACCCCAAGTTCCGCAGTCTCGTCAATTTCGACAGATCCAATTTCTCAACTTGGGTACCATCCAAATCCAACTCTTCCAGTCCGGATAACGCCGATAAATCCAACTTGGAAACCGTACGGGTTCTATAGTCTTTGATAAAGAAGGATTTCACCCGGCTCGTGGATTCTTCATTCCATGTCACGCCCACGTTATAGCCATCACCCTGCGTCCTGTCTTTCAGGTACTCCTTGTTGGAGATGAAGTTCTGCAAGTCCGAGTTCAGCGGATTGGCCTCGGCGATCGCTTTCAAGGCGGCTATATCGTCCTGCGAGTTATTGGTTGGGAAAGCGAACGGTGCTTGGCTACCATACCCTACCCTATTGCCGTCCGCATCACAAATATCCACTTGAACCGTTCCGTTCCATTCCTCCGTGGCGTGAGCCATCAACGTGAATTGCGTAGCGGAGAAGGAAGGGATATCTAATACGTATATGGGCTCATTATATAGACCAGTCTCTTTACTTAGGTTCTGCCCGGAAAGGGTCAAGCCTTCAGAAGGGCCATTCAGATAAATCTTCATCTTAGCGTGTTGCCCCTGCAGGAAACCCGCCTTCGTCACGTTGATCGCAAAAGGGATATCCTCGTTCAAATCACCGGATGTACGCAACAACTCTCCCATAGTGGGAGCCTTATCACCCAGCATAAATCGTATCGTTTGCCCGGTGGAGACTAAAGCAGCCGTGCTCATGTCTCGCGAGCTGTACACTTTCACGGTATAGCCAGCCTCGCACTCCTTCGAGCTATTCATTTGCAGACGAAGCCCAACGCTATATCCATAGTCCGTCAACTTCTCGTCCGGGAAGTGATGGCTTGTAAGCAGCCATAAACAACCATAGCTAATTAGAAGAAAGTCGCTGATAGCCAGCGGCTTTTCTTTTTATGTAGTTTTCAGTCAATTCTGACTGGTTGCGAATTTCCAGCATCATTTTGTACCATAATTCTACCGCTGAATAAATAAACGGACACTTCGCACTCATCATAGCGACATCTTAGGCACGATGTGAGACGCTATGAGAATGTGCCAAACCGCTATAGAAGACACAGTGTGAGACGCTGTGAGAAATTGTGAGACGCGTTGAGACAGAATCGACGAAATTAAAGGCGACGAATATATGGAAATCCAGAGAAAATGCCAGTGGTGCGGCAAACCATTTATAGCGCACACGATGGTAACACGCTATTGCAGCAAATCGTGCAATGAAAAAGCGTACAAAGAGAAGAAGCGGAAGCAAAGGTTACAGGAATACGAGGAACGGCAAAATGAGCAGCCTATGCAGGAAGTCGGCATCGTGGGAAGCAAGTTGTATCTCTCCCCTGCCGAAGCCGCTACCCTTTTAGGTATCAGCCGTGCGACCATCTACCGTCACATGGCTGTCGGAATCATCCGGGCTTTACAACTTCGTGGGCGTACCATTATCCGCAAGTCTGACATTGAAAAAATGTTTGATGATGCACCCGGTTATAAGAAACGGAGTTATGGAAGGAAGCAGACCGCACTCTATTACACCACGAATGAGGTATTGGAGAAGTACCAAATCCAAAAGAAAACCCTCTACCGCAGATGCAAGCTGTATAACATTCCGAAGATTGAGGAGGGTAATCGGGTGTTCTACAACCGCAGTCTTATAGACAAATACTTCGCTGACCTTGCCGAGGAAATCAATCCAGCGAGTTACTATACTCCGGAGCAGGTTATGGACAAATACGGTATGAGCCGTAATGCAGTTGTCACCTTTGCCTTGCGGCACAATATCCCCCGAATCAACCGCCACCACGAGGTGTATTATTCCCGTGCCCATATAGACGCCATCAAAGAAAAACAGGACAAATTGAATCCCGACTACTATACCTACGATGAAATCACCGAGAAATACGGACTTACCAAGATTAATATCAGCTACTATGTCAACAAGTACGACATCAAGCGATTCAAGCAAGGTAGCCGGACAATGGTGCTGCGTTCGGAGTTTGACAAAGTCTATATTGAGCATCGCGATGGAACATATACACCCAAGAAACGGGAAAAGAAATGCGACCGGCCGAAAGAGACTTTTGTAATCCCCGAAGGCTATTACTCATCCGAACAAATTGCGACGACCTATCAGATGAACAGGAAAACCATTTGCAGGCTGTGCCGTGAAAACGACATCCCTAAAATCAGTCATGGTGGGTTCAACTATTACGAGCAACTGTCAGTTGACCGATTCTTTGCCAAGTACAAAGCGGCTGACAATATCAAGGAATGGATTAGTGCGGAACAAATGGAAGAAATCTACGGCATGAGCAAAGATGCTCGATGTTCGTTTGTGTATCGCCATAAAATCCCGTCTCGTGTCGTATATGGCAAAGTCCAGTATTCCAAAGACCATATCGACATCATCAAAAACGGTGGCTTCGACCAACGGGAAAAGTATTACAGCGTAACCGAAGCGATGGAAAAATACGGCATTCGCAGGGATGATGTCTACAATTATGCGAGGTACAATAGCATACGGAAGATGCACAACGGCAAGTCGATGTTCCTGCTGAAAGAGGATTTTGACAAGGTTATGGCTGAAAAATCCGTCATCTGAGAATTATTCTGCACAGACAAGAATCATTTTCAGCAATGGCAGTCATCAGCATTGTTTCATTGTATTGGTTTGCAACAGATTAATCACCAATTATAAAAACATATCATTATGCACGAATGTAAAACTGTAACATTGAGGACAAGACCTCTAAAGAAAAACATGTTGTCGTTCTATCTGGATTATTATCCCGGTTATCGCGACAAAGAGAGTATGAAGGTAATCCGTCATGAATCTTTGGGCATCTACATTTATGCCAATCCAAAGAACCAACGGGAACAGAACTTTAATGCCGTCATGTCGGAAAAGGCGGAAGCTATCCGATGCCGACGTTTTGAATCCATCGTCAATGAACGGTATGATTTCTTTGACAAGAGCAAGATGAAAGGAGATTTCCTTGCCTATTATAAAAAGACACTCCGCAAACACGACCAGAAATGGGAGTTTGTCTATCTGCATTTCTGCAATTTCGTGGGTGGTAAATGCTCATTCGAGGAGATTGATGTGGACTTATGCAACAAGTTCAGGGAGTATCTGCTCAATGCGAAGCAACTGAGACGTCCGGAGCGTCCCATATCACGCAATTCAGCCGTGGGCTATTGGTCCACATTCAGAGGATTCCTCAAAATACTCTATCGCAACAAGTTGATTCACTCCAATGTAAACGATTTCTTGGAGAAAATAGAACCGGAAGATGTAGTCAAAGATTATCTCAGCGTAGAAGAACTGTACAGATTGGCAGAAACGCCTTGCAAGATACCGGTACTGAAAACCGCCTCGTTGTTCTCTTGCCTGACAAGTCTGAGAATCAGCGATATTCTCACATTGCGGTGGGAAGAAATCGTTGACTTTGCAGCCGGAGGCAAATGCGTATATACTGTCACTCAAAAGACAAAGACAGAAGATATCATCCCCATTAGTGATGAGGCCTTGCAATTAATCGGCTATTCCCCGGAAAAGACAGGACTGGTATTCAAAGGACTGAAAAGATGCTGGACACAGTACCCCATGAAAGAGTGGATTCGAACTGCCGGTATCACCAAAAATATCACGTTCCACTCGTACCGGAGAACATTTGCCACCTTGCAGGCGGCTGCCGGAACGGACATCCGGACCATTCAAAGTATCATGGCGCACAAAAGCATCACCACTATCCAACGATACATGAAAGTGGTGGATAGCAACAAGCGAAAAGCCAGCAATAAAATCTCCCTGATTCGTAAGGGCTAACGGACATAAACACCGTTTTTATATGGTTAGAGTATGATTTCTGAGTATGATTCATATTCTAACCATAATTATTTATAAATATCTGTCCAACAACCATTAGTATTTATGGTTATATGGAAATTAGTGCTGAACTTTGTCCTGCAAATTGTAAACAATCACAACTATATGGAGAATAATGTACAAGTTCAGAAAACCGCGGACATCAGTAGTCTGGTATGCGTGGTAATCGTTTCACTCTCAGCACTCACCGCATACAATCTTGGTGAAAAGTTCAATCACTATATCCTGTTTGATGTCACCATTTTTATTATCTCTTTGGTAATGCTCATTTTGACCTTTGCCGTATTCCGCAAAGTAATGGCAGGGCTTTATAAGAGTATTAACAATAGTGCTATAAATGAGCGAGTACAAAATAACTGTTCGCAAGAGGTTAGCTCAAATAATTCTATAACCGAGACTCAACCGGTTATACTGGAACAAATACCTGACAGTTTGGAAAAATATGAGAGTATTCTCGTGGAAGAGCAGCTGAAAGAGGTGAAGCGGAAAAGAGATACCATGATAGCCATCCGTGAATATGTGGTGGAAAAGACCTCGAAATATCTGTCAAAGGAGAATATCAGCACGTTATTCCACAATATCGAGTGTCTTGCCGAAAATCGGGGGACAGACTGCCAGCCAATCCATTCAACGAAAGAAGCGAAACTCAGTTCTCCATCTTTAAGACATTTGGCTTGGAATATCGGAGAACGGCTTGGAGTCTCCCGTCGCGACAGGGCGATATTTATCAAATCATCTTTCCCATACGAATTGCGAAACGCTGATATAGAATATCTGGAAGCCAATTTGCGTGTTAATGTCCCTTGCGACATCCCTATTGACGTGCCGGACAAAGGGGATTTCCGCTTTCATAACAATACTTGAGAATTAAACCGTGCAGACGGTAATCATTCTTCCGGCTGACGAATTTCTGCAAGATTTCATTCTGTTGGTTTGCAGCATATTAATTTAAATTATTGATAATATGACTGCAACTGAGTTAACTTTTAACGACCTGCCGAAAGTGGTAGGCGAACTATGCGAGCGAATCGCAAGTATGGAAAATTTGCTTAGGGACAATCTTAACCGTCAAAGCGAACCAAAGGAGAATCTGCATGTACCTATGACGGTACAGGAAGCCTGTACTTATCTGAAAATGCCGGTCTCCACCTTTTATTACAAGATAAAGAAGGACAGCATTCCGGTAATCAAACAAGGAAAGCACCTTTATATCTATCGTGACGAGCTCGACAAATGGCTGGAAGCATCACGCAAAACGTCAGTACCTCTCACCTATGAGGAAGAAAACGAAGCGATGTATTCCTCACATCGTCGCAAGCCTAACCCTAAAAACTGGTGAGTATGGAAACGCCAACACCCATTCAAGATCTTGCTCAGGTCACAGTAAAATGGCAAGATACCATGCTCAGCTTGGAAAAGGAGTACAAGCAGGAACCGGAAGTTCTGAAAATAGGAGGAGTGCCTGTCGGGACATTGGGAAATTTCAGCGCATCCATAGGCAAGGCTAAAAGCAAAAAGACTTTCAATGTGTCTGCTATGGTGGCAGCTGCTTTGTCCGGAAAGGAAGTCCTTAACTACACAACGGACTTCCCAGAAGGAAAGGACCGCATCCTTTACATTGACACCGAGCAGAGTCAGAACCATTGTATGATTGTGATGCATCGTATCATGAAACTGGCAGAGTTGCCGGCCAATGAGGATTGCGGCCGTTTCTATTTTCTCGCTCTACGTAAATTCAATCCGAAGGAGCGTTTGGCCATCATAGACGATGCCATCAGTCAGATTGAGGGTCTCGGCTTCGTGGTGATTGACGGAATCCGTGACTTGGTTTATGACATCAATTCACCGAGTGAAGCCACATGTGTAATATCCAAACTTATGCAGTGGACTGACGAATACCAGATTCATCTTCACACCATCCTTCACCAGAACAAAAGCGATGAAAATGCCCGTGGGCATATTGGCACGGAAATCAATAACAAAGCGGAAACGGTCATCCAAATCGAGAAAGACAAGGACGACAGCAACATCAGCAAAGTGGAAAGTGTGCATACCCGCTCAAAGGACTTCCTGCCATTCGCCTTCTGCATCAATGACCAATCGCTTCCCGAACTTCTGCCGGACTATGTGCCGACAAAGAAGAGTGCAGGTCGTCCCAAACAGGAACCGTTCTCCCCTTATAAGGATATCCACGAAGCCATCCATCGCAAAGCTCTCGAACTAGCTTTTGAGGGAAGAGAAACTATTTCGGGATATAAGGCTCTGGAAGAAGAACTGACCACTGCCTACGAACTGGCAGGAACGAAATTGAATCACAACAAGATTGTAGAGCTGATTAAGTTTCTCACGAACAAACGGATGGTGGTTCAGGAAAGCCGTGGCATCTATCGGTTCATACCGGATTATCACTACTAATCCCCCACTTGACTTTATTCTAAAAGTGTCTATTCGGGATAAGTCAAAGTTCAAGCGCAACGACTGGTTTCATGATAATTCACGGAACTGGTCGTTACCATTGACTGGGCTTGCCCGTTGTACAGACATTATCTTATATGGGTAGCCTAATCCCCCAAGCAACCAATCGGTCGTTTGAGATTGCCAAATCCTTCAGCAAGCTGATTAATGAGAAAAAGGCGTTATTTGGGCATTTTTTCTTTTCGCCAGCATCTCTCCTCGTCTTTCTCGCCCAAAAGCGAAATTTGCTAGTTAAATTGCGTCTAGGCTTGCCCATTATACAACATTTATTGAGTTAGGGTAACTCAATACCCCAAGCGATAAATCGCTCGTGAGAACCTGCCAATCCCCCAGCAAGCAGGATATGGCTCTTTTGCGATTATGAAGCGCATTTCAGGATTGCTTTTACGAATTCTTTTATGAACCTTATTAGTTCTTTTATGAACTCTTTTGTGAACTCTGTTCTTGCTTTTAAGTGGTATCCTGGAGTAACGTCGGCCACCATAAATGCAGATACTAGATGATGAACACAGAACTATTGTCCGAACACTTGCCAATTTAGCCACATCAACCTGCCAGATTCCTAAGATTGATTTTGCCAACTTCCGAATGGCATCCTAAAATAGGAAATAGCCTATCTTCTTTGTAGTGCGCAAAAAATACGCAGTCCATTGCGTAAAATGTAAGGTTATACATTTGCTAATAAATTTCAACCAGTTGCTTATTTGCAGACTCGCTTTTACGAACTCAAAAATCGCCAATCATGTTGGAATCGAGAGTGAGAGGATTGCCTTTGAATATCCTCCCACTCTTTATTCGTCATTTACCAAGTGACTTGAATACTTTTGCAATGCAGCGCTTTTTCTGTTCCATATTTGGATGAACATAGAGATCCAAAGTCGTTGAGATATTGGAATGTCCAAGCAATACACTAACTGTCTTGTAATCACATCCGGCTTCTATGCAACGAGTGGCAAAGCTATGGCGGAGTCCATGGAAAATACCTACCATTTGAGAATTTGGAAGAATATAGAGAATAAACCGATAACGTGTTGTGAATTAGTCGATTTTCTATATTCTGCGAGTATGATAGGAAAGCAGTTCAACACGGAATATTGAATCCTTTCGGTTACCAAACCGTTATCCGTTGGTTTCCCTAGTGTGGTGAGGTAACGGAAAAAGGAAAGGTTTTTCTGACATGGGTTCTATCTCACTGTTCCACAACGTTTTGCTTATCAAAGAACGCTTTAACAACGGGTAATTTTGCCCATAAAATTAAAGCGTATGAAAATAGAGAAATTCAAGGTGTTGCTCTACCTCAAAAAGAGCAGACCCGACAAGTCGGGCAAAGCGCCCATTATGGGACGTATCACCGTCAATCGTTCGATGGTGCAATTCAGTTGCAAAATCTCCTGCACATCCGACCTGTGGAATCCTCGTGAAAGCCGTCTGAAAGGTAAGAGCCATGAAGCCGTGGAGACCAATGCGAAGCTGGACAAGCTGATGCTCTCCATCCATACGGCATTCGATACCTTGGTGGAACGTAAGGTCGATTTTGATGCAGAAGGCGTCAAGAATCTGTTTCAAGGAAGTCTCGGAACACAGATGACTCTGCTGGAGATGACGGACATTGTCTGCGAGGATTTGAGGAAGCGCATCGGGATAGACCGTGCAAAGGGAACTTATCCTGCCTATATCTATACCCGGAGAACCTTGGCAGAGTTCATCGAAAAGGAGTTTCGCACCAAAGATGTTGCTTTCGGTCAGATGACGGAGCAGTTTATCCACGATTACCAGAGTTTCATCTTGGACGAGAAAGGACTTGCCATAGATACCTGCCGGCACTATCTGGCTATCGTCAAGAAAGTATGCCGAAAAGCCTATAAGGACGGTTATGCCGACAGATGCTTCTTCGCCCACTTCAGTCTTCCCCAACCAAAGGAAAAAACGCCGAAAGCCCTAAGTCGAGAATCCGTCGAGAAAATCCGTGACTTAGCAATCCCCGAACATCGCGCCTCCCATATCTTGGCAAGAGATCTCTTTCTCTTTGCCTGCTATACGGGAACAGCCTACGCCGATGCCGTTTCCGTTACACGTGACAATCTGTTCACGGATGAGAATGGCGGGCTGTGGCTTAAATACCGCCGCAAGAAAAACGAGCTTCGTGCCTGTGTCAAGCTGCTGCCCGAAGCCCTTGCCTTGATAGAGAAATACAGGGATGACGACCGTCAGACTCTCTTCCCGATGTTGCACTATCCCAATATGCGCCGCCTCATGAAATGTCTGGCTATCCTTGCCGACATCAAGGAAGACCTGACCTACCATGCCGGCAGGCACTCGTTTGCATCGCTGATTACCTTGGAAGCCGGCGTTCCTATCGAGACCATCTGCAAGATGCTGGGGCATTCCAACCTGCAAACTACTCAGGTCTATGCGAAGGTTACGCCCAAGAAGCTTTTCGAGGATATGGACAAATACATCGAAGCGACAAAGGATTTGAAACTCATATTATAAACACCCCATAGATAACAAACGAATTATGCGTAGCACATTTTCTTTACTACTCTATATCAATCGCAACAAGGTACGTGTGGATGGTACAACTTCCGTACTTTGCCGAATCTCCATCGACGGGAAAAGCACGACGATAACCACGGGTATTACTTGCAATCCCAAACAATGGAATGCAAAAAAAGCAGAGACCGCGGACGTGCGGACGAACAACCGCCTGAAAGAGTTTCGAAAGTATGCGGAGCGGCTTTATGATGAAATGCTCAAAGAGCAGGGTGTGGTCAGTGCCGAACTATTGAAAAACAGGATAGCAGGTCAGGCGGTCATTCCTACCCATCTGCTCCAAATGGGAGAAAGGGAACGGGAACGCCTTGCCGTCCGTTCCAAGGAAATCGACTCCACTTCGACCTACAGGAGTTCTCGGTATTACCAGAGCTATATCCGTGAGTTCTTGGACTCGAAAGGCAAGGCGGACATTGCCTTTTCGGACATCACCGAGGAATTCGGACGGGAATATAAGGTATACCTGAAGCGGTACAAGAACTTCGGGGCATCGCAGACCAACCATTGCCTTTGTTGGCTGAACAGACTGATATATCTTGCCGTAGACCATGAGATTATCCGTGCCAATCCTTTGGAAGAGTTGGAGTATGAGAATAAACCGCCCTCCAAACGAATGCACATCAGCAAAGCGGAACTCAAACAACTGCTAGAACTGAAACTGCCCGCCAATGACCCATTGAAGGAATTGGCTCGCAGGGCTTTTATCTTCTCCTGTTTTACGGGACTTGCCTATGTCGATACCCAACTGCTGTATCCACACCATATCGGGCGGACTGCCGACGATAGAAGATACATTCGCATCAACCGTAAGAAGACGAAAGTGGAGTCATTTATCCCTCTGCATCCGATAGCGGAGCAGATACTTGATTTGTACAATACGACCGATGACACGCAGCCGGTCTTCCCTTTGCCAAGCAGAGACATGATGTGGTTTGAGATACACGAACTGGGCGTCATTATCGGACGCAAAGAGAATCTGTCCTACCATCAAGCCCGGCACAGTTTCGGATCGTTCTTGATTTCCGAGGGGATTTGTACGGAGAGCATTGCCAAGATGATGGGACACGCCTCCATCACCAGCACGCAGACCTATGCGAAGATTGCAGAGAAGAAGATTGCAGAGGATATGGATAAGTTAATCGAAAGAAGAAAAAACAATGAATATTGAATTACTATGAAAAGAGAATTCATAACCATTGAGGAGAATGGGAACGTACACGTTCCTACGACTTCCATTTGGATGTCGGCTTGCGAAATAGCCGATTTATTCGGCGTATTCTCCGGCAAAGTAAACAGCCACATCAAGTCTATCTTCAAAGAAGGATTACTCAGAGAAGATGAGGTGATGCAAACGCTATTGTTTAAGGGTGGTGCAGTGGATTTATATAATATTGAAATGATAACGATGCTGTCATTTCGTTTTGCTTCTCCACAAGCCAAAAGTTTCCGTAAATGGATAATCAGAAGACTGACCGAAAAGAAGAGAACAAGTCCTCCGCTACTTGTGTGTTATGGCAAAGGTGGATGGTACAGTTGAATATGGATACTGTCCTAAAAAAGTGTGTAAGCCCCATAGCTCTTAACTTTGTGGTAACAAGAAAAACAAACTAAGAACAATGGAGCTTACAACATCACAAAAGTCGGCATTTATTTCGGAAATGCTATCATCGGAGTCAGGTATTAACGAACTTATTCGTATATTATTGAACACCTTCTCCAAGCAAGAACGTTCTCTTTTTGTCCAAGAGCATAAAGGAGAACAGTGCAATGGTTTCCGTCCCCGTCGATGGCAGGGCTATGGATGTAGCTTTGAGCTTCGCATTCCACGTACTCGTTCAGGGAGTTTCGAGCCCCTAATTTTGGGCATTCTTTCGCATCAAGAAAGCGAACGCGCCCTTCTCCTCCATGAACTTTATACGCGAGGACTTTCGTGCGAAGATATTGGCGCCGTGTGCGAACGCCTCTATGGTCATCACTATAGTAAACAGCAAGTTAGCTTCCTGTCCAACACGAGTAAGGCAGAGATCTACAAGTGGTTAGAACGCCAATTGTCTCCTCACTATTTGGCAGTGTACATTGATGCAACGTTTGCCTTTACTCGGCGAGAGGATAGTGTCTCTAAGGAGGCTTACTACACGATGCTCGGTCTACTTCCTGATGGTAGTCGCGAGGTGCTTTGTGTGGTGAATCATCCCACAGAGGGAGCGTTGAATTGGGAGATGGAGTTGAAAGCACTCAAAACTCGGGGCGTGGAACGGATAGATCTGATTATCTCAGATGCCTTACAGGGTATTGAACGCGCTATTTGCTCGGCTTTCCCTCAGTCAGCTCATCAGTTATGTGTTGTCCATTTCAAACGACAAGCCCTTAATGTTGTGTCTAAAAGGGATAAAGCTCAGATGACACAGGAGTTGGATGAGTTATTCCCTATTCGAGATATAGGACTTACTCCCATCAAGGCATTTGAGAAATTGTGTACATTTGCAGAGCGTTGGGGTAAGAGTTACAGGAGTTTCCTCTCTCTGTCTTCCCCTCGCAATATAGGCTACTTCACCTATCTGAGATTCCCAGAAGAAGTTCGTCGTATGATTTACTCCACGACCTGGGTGGAGCGCCTCAATCGCAGCTATAAGCGTACGTTACGTATGCGCGGAGCTTTACCCTCGGCTGGTGCCGTCGTATTCCTTTTAGGATCTGTTGCCCGAGAGATGACAGAAAGGACTTATGCTAGGAGGTTGCCCTACTTCCAAGAGCGGAGTATCAAATAAATGGATAATAACAAGAAAACCACAAAGTTTTTACCACAGGGGCATGCCCCTGTGGTAAAAAAGCAACAACTACGCTTACACACTTTTTCGGACACTACCTGAATATGAGAACAGGCAGTAAGATAAATGCGTCTTACTACCTGTTCTTTTTTAGCGATCTTACTGCATCGACAGCAGTTTGCAATATATTCCGCCTTTAGCTTCGAGTTCGGCGTGCATACCCTTCTCCATAAGCTGTCCCTTGTCCATCAC
Source organism: Parabacteroides sp. Y3-G-102 (assembly GCF_023656845.1). Lineage (NCBI taxonomy): Bacteria > Pseudomonadati > Bacteroidota > Bacteroidia > Bacteroidales > Tannerellaceae > Parabacteroides > Parabacteroides sp. Y3-G-102. The sequence goes on from NZ_JAMOKU010000009.1 coordinate 83,328, forward strand.
GATAATCTGGTGGGCATTGCGGATGGTCTGCAAATGGTGGGCAATGACCAAGACCGTGCGCTTTCGGATAAGCACAGACATTGCTTGCTGTATTTTGTACTCATTGACGGGATCGACATTGCTCGTTATCTCGTCTAAAAGGAGGATCGGAGCATCTTTGAGGAAGGCGCGAGCGATGGAGAGGCGTTGCTTCTGTCCACCCGAGAGTCCCAAACCGTTCTCCCCAATTTTCGTTTCGTAACCATCGGGCAGACTGACGATGAAGTCGTGTATCATCGCCCGACGTGCGGCTTCCTCGATTTCCCCCTGTGTGGCATTGCGGTTGCCCACCTTGATATTGTTGGCAATGGTGTCGGAAAAGAGAATGACGTTCTGCATTACCACACTGATTTTGCCGAGTAGATAATCGTAGTCCATTTCCCGTATGTCCACTCCGCCGATACGGATACAGCCTGCCTGCGGTTCCCAGAAGCGGAGCAGCAGATTGGTGATGGTGGTTTTCCCCGACCCTGACGAGCCGACAAGAGCCGTTACCGTCCGTTCGGGTACGTTGAACGTGAGGTCTTTCATCTCGAACCCCTCTTTTTCATAGTGGAAACCGACACCATCAAACGAGAGGTCGAAGCGTTCCGCCGTTTTCGGTTGGTCGGGATCGACGATCACGGGAGCATCCAACAGACGGGAAATGCGTTCGTAGCTGTCCTTTACCTTGATGTAGTTCAGCCAATGGCTCTCCATATTGACAAAGGGCTTGTAGAACTCCTTCGATACGATGACGAACATCAGGTAAGCGAAAAGGGAAAGTTCGCCACGCCAAGTCCACCAAAGACCAAGCGTTGCCATCAGTGCAAAAGCCAATTCTATCAGAAAGGTGTATCTACCCACACTCACAGCTGCCAAACGAGAAGCATTCTTACTGCTTTCTCCAAATTCACTAACAGAGTGGTCGAGTCTGTCACGAAACATTCCTTTTCCTCCGAAGACTTTCAGCATAGGTATGCCCTTGACGTATTCAACGAAGAGACTGACCATATCCGCCAGACCGTCCTGCGCCTCCTGCTGTGCTTTCATTCCCGAACGGATGCCCCGATACAAGGAGAAGAGGGCAATAGGAAGGATGGCAATCATCGCCAACCCCATGTGCCAGTCCACCCAGAACAGCCCGATGCCGAGTATCAGCGCCACGATGAAATCAGCAGACATCCGTGTCCAAAGGTGCCCCACCACCATTTCCATATTGTCCACGTCTTTGTGAATGACAGTACTTATCTCGCCCAGCCGTTCATTGGTGTAGAAGCCAAGCGAGAACATTTTCAGTTTCAAGATGATCTTCTCACGGATGCGCTCCACGAGATCGAAGCCGGCAAAGTGCTTGCTCATATCGGCTACGGCATTGGATATGGTTTTCAAAATCAGCAGACCAACGAGTATCCACGCTGCCGAAATGAGCGAAACACTTTCGCCCGATATATGGCGGTCGATAAGGAACAGGACAGTAAGCATTATTGCCGTTCCGCAAAGGGCATAAACCACGAAAAACAGTGCCGAGATTATCAGATGCCGCACTCCGCGAACGGTCAATTCATTCAATATATTGCGTATCATTGTTTATACCTCCTCCTCTTTCAGTTGCCATTTGCTTACCCGTTCCTGTGTTTCCGTCATATTGCGATATAGTGGGCAGTTGTCCATCAATTCTCCGTGTGTTCCCGTCGCCACAACCTTTCCCTTGTCCATCACGACAATACGTTCCATATCCTGAATGGTGTTGAGACGGTGGGCGATGGTGATGACGGTCTTGTTACGCTGCAATTCATCAAGAGCTTCTTGAATGAGTTTCTCGTTCTCCCCGTCCAAGGCAGCGGTGGCTTCGTCGAGGATGACAATCGGCGAGTCTTTGAGCAACATCCGTGCAATGGAAATGCGCTGTTTCTCTCCGCCGGAGAATTTTACGCCGGCTTCGCCTGCCAAAGTATCGTAACCATTGGGTAACCCCGTAATAAAATCGTGAATGCGTGCACGTCGTGCAGCTGTTTCCACCTCCTCTTGCGTGGCGGAGGGCTTGCCGATACGGATATTGTCCCGAATGCTCGTGTTGAAGAGGAATACCTCTTGTTGCACCATAGAAAAGAAATCGGCAATGTTGTGTTCGGAGAGTTCCGCAAGGTTCTCGCCGCCCAGTCGAACGGTTCCCGACTGCGGTTGCCAGAAACCCATCATCAGGCTTGCCAGTGTGCTTTTGCCTGACCCCGATTCGCCCACAATAGCCGTATGGCTACCCTTGGGAAATTGCAGATTGACATCACACAACGCACAGTCTTTCTTATTCGGGTAGGCAAATGTCACGTGCTCGAAACAGACATCGGTCTGCATGGCATCCGTATCCCTGTCTGCCGTATCCTTTGCAGGTACTTCGGTAATCGACTGAACCTTCGCCAACGATTGACCATAGACAATCCTGAAATGCTGGAACGTAGCCAGTTTGGCAAAGGAATATGAGAACAGTCCACCCAATATCAGGGCGAGGATGAAACGTGCTACGGTCAGTTCGCCCGAACTCATCAACCTTAGCCCGACAAGGGTCATTACCACGATACCGCCCTCCAAGAACATCGTGATGAGCGTCATCGGAACAGTAACGCTGAACATGCTCCGCTTCACCCAATGGATATAATCGCGCATACCTCCGAGAACTCGCTCTGTCCGGGTCTCTTCGTGGCTGAATGCTTTAATGATTGGTATTGTAGCCACATATTCCAGAAGGTCTTCCGACATCTTCTGCGTATTTTCCATAAAGTGTCGGAAACTCTTGCCCCAAAACGTTTTAACTGCCATCTGCAAAAGAAATGCCAACGGTAGCAGCGAGATGAGCGACAGTCCCAGCCGCCAGTCCAATACCATAACAATTACCCAAAGCAAAGCAGGGAAAAGCGTTGCCGAGAGGATTTCGGGCAATCCGTGTGCCAGATAAATCTCGATTTGCTCCACGTCGTGGTTGATGATGTTCACCAAGTCACCCACCTTCCGCTCCTGAAAGAAGCCGAGCGGCAGCCGTTGCAAGTGGCTCACGATACGCAACCTTAACCGTGTGAGGGCGTTGTAAGCCGAGCGGTGCGCCCGCCAGATCGACGTTCCGTAAAACACGCCGCGAAGCAGGGCGAACAGCAGCAGTGCCGCTCCAACCATCCATATCGCCGTAGAAGTGAGCGTGTCGCTCATCAGTCTGTCCACCGCCCCCACCACGAGCAGCAGAGGCAGTGTGCCGAAAACGAGATGCAGTATGACCACCGCATTGGAGAGCAGGCTGCGGCTCTCCCGTTCCTCATCGAGAGGTTTGATTTTTTGTTTATTCATATGTATGTATCGTTTTGATTTTCTAAGATGCAAAAGTACGGAGACGCACAGGGGTAAAATAACCCGAATGAGCATTACACTGCCCGAAAACGATAACTTGACACATATAAAACTCAATAGGGGTATAAGTGTGAATAGTAGGGTTATTTATCTGTTTTATAGGTGGGTAATTTTGCACGGGTTTTCATAAACAGATAAGATATGTCAATCGACTCAATAGTTCATTTATACAAAAGAGTGCTCATCGTCAGCATCCTATTGCTGTGGGCTTATCCGATGTTCGCACAACAGCATTCCATCGAAATAAAAGTTATTGATGCAGAGAATGGAAACAGTATAGAATTTGCCACTGTGCAATGGAAAGGTTTGAACGATCCTTCGTACAAGAACGGTACAACCACCAACAGAAAAGGAGTGGCGAGACTAAATATCCATGCCCATCAAAAACTTGTACTAAGAGTGAGTTATGTAGGTTATCAGACAATTACCGACACAATTACGGCAAATGAAAAGCGTCATACCCTGAAGTTACGTCCGGAATCGACAGAATTGGCAAATGTGGTCGTCTTTGGAAAAACAAAAGCACAGGTTATCAGAGAGTCGCCCGAAGCGGTTTCAGTGATAAATGCAAAGGAATTGCAAGGTCGTTCCGTTTCTTTAGAAACCATCTTGAACAAGACCATTGGTTTGAAGGTCGGGCAGACAGGTGGATTGGGAAGCAGTTCGAGGATTATCGTTCACGGATTGGAAGGAAACCGCATTCAGATTCTTTGGGATGGTATTCCGATGAATACGTCGGATGGAGCCTTTTCGCTTGATGAGATTCCGATAGATATTATCGAACGGATAGAGGTCTATAAAAGCATTATCCCTGCACGTTTCGGTTGCGATGGCTTGGGTGGTGCCGTCAATATCGTCACGAAGGAGTTCAGTACGGACTATTTGGATGCTTCGTACGAACTGGGTTCTTACCGGACACACAAGGGAAGTGTCTTCTCGCGCAAGAACTTTCCGAAGAGCGGTATTCTGCTCGGTGCGGGAGGTTATTATACATCGGCAAAGAATGATTACTCATTTAGAGTTCCTGAAAGAGAGAACCTATTGGTAAAGCGAGACCACGACCGTTTTCGTTCGTATATGCTGAAAGGAAAAGTCGCTTTCACAAAACTTTGGTTCGATGAGATTAGTACTGAGTTCGGGTATTACAACCGTTTCAATGAGATACAAGGAGTATTGAAGAATATCCAGCACGCCGAAAACAAATCAGGAATGTTTATGCTCGAAAACAAGCTGATGAAAAGCGGGGTACTGAACAACCGCCTTAACTTCGAGTCGCATTTCTCCCTATCGCATACAACGAACAATTTTGTGGATACGGCACGGGTGAATCACGATTTCGAGGGAAACATATATCCGAGTCCGAACGGACAGGGAGAAACGGGAGATGTCCCTCACAACTCGAACGACAAAGGTTTGGAAATCAACGAACGCCTCAACCTTGATTACAGATTGTCCACCAATCATAGTCTGAACTTGAACATGCTTATCAACTATGCCCGAAGACAACCGAGCGATGACATTGCGAGTCAGCATGCTGGTTTTGTCATCGGAGGATTTCCAAGCAAAAAGACCAGTGTCGCTTCGGGACTGACTTGGGAGGCGAAACTCTTCGGCAGGAAACTGACGAATATGTTCTCTGCAAAGTATTTCCATCTCCACTCCGAGATAGAGGATTTGACGTCATACGAGATGATTGAGGCTCCGAAAAAAAAGAGCAATACGACATCGCAGATCGGCTGGATAGAGGCAATGAAGTACGAACCGTTCAGAGGCTTTCATCTGAAGGTATCTTACCAACGGGCAATACGCCTCCCCAATTCGCAAGAGTTGTTCGGCGACGGTATCATCACCTTTCCTGCTGCCGGACTGAAACCGGAGAAAAGCCACAACTTCAATCTGGGCTTCTTGATAGATAAAAACGGCGTACTCGGACTGTCGCGATTGCAATTTGAAGTAAATGGCTTTTATATGCAGGTGAGCGATATGATAAAACTGATGAAACAACATATGGCAGCTGGATATGTGAATGCGGAAAAGGTGCATATCAAGGGTATAGAGACCGAGTTGAAACTGGATATAACGCCGACGCTCTATGCCTACGGAAATCTGACTTATCAGGATGTGCGCGATGTCTTGGACTATTTGCCGGGCACTCAAGCCCTCAATCCGACAAAAGGCTTGCGATTGCCGAATATTCCCTACCTATTTGCCAACTTCGGAGCGGAATATCACAGCGACCGATTGTTCAAGAACTGGTATGTCAAGGCATTCTGGGACGGGAAGTTCACGGAAGAGTTCTTCTACTTTTGGGAACTTACCGAATTGCAGAAACGGCGCATTCCTCGCAGTTTCGTCTATGATATAGGTCTGTTACTGACTTATAAAAACAAATATTCCATCGCCTTGGAATGCCACAACCTGATGAACAAAGAAGTGTGGGATCAGTTCCGTCAGCCGTTGGCGGGACGGACGTTTCACCTTAAATTCAGATACGTCTTCTCGAAAGGTATTTTATAATTCTAAACATAAATAAGAATGAGAACAACAACATTGAAGAACATAGCTTTTTCTGCTATGCTGGTCGGCTCCATAGGGCTGACATCTTGCGACAAGAATGACGACCCAAAACCTACGCCCAACGATGTGCTACAGCATTTTGCCTTTGTACATTATGTGGACAAAAGTGCTTATGTCGGCACGTTCGGCGATTTGACTCCTCAAGCAACAGACAACAAGAAAGCATTCGAATTCGGCTTTGGGTGTTATCTATTCGCAAAAGGAAACACGGTACTTGTGCCCGAAGGGAAATTCGGAGATAAGGTACACAAGTTTACAAGAGGAGTGCACGGCGAGCTGCAGAAAGCAGGTACGATGACTTTTGAACAGATGGCGCAACCCGGAGAGATCAACTTCATCGACGAACAGCGGGCATACGTTGCTTTGCACGGAAGGGGCAAGATTGCACTAATCAATACCGCTACGTTGCAAAAGGAGGATGAAATCGACCTCTCGCCTTATGCCGTTCAGGACAATAATCCCGATCCCGGATGCAATGTCATTCGAGACGGAAAGATGTATGTAGCCCTCAACCAGCTCAATTCGCCCCACACCTCCGTACCGGGGACGGGGGCAGAGGTGGCTGTTGTTGACCTTAAAACGAAAAAGACCGAGGTCATCAAGGACAGCCGCACAAGTGTGGTCGGATTGTTTCGTCACTCCGATGCATTCATAGACGAGCGGGGCGACATCTACTTTTACAGTGCCGGCAACAACTTCAACGTTGCAGATAAGGAAGGATTCCTGCGTATCCGCAAGGGAAGCGACCAATGGGATGCTGACTACCTGTTCAACCTGTCGAAAACGACCATCAAGGGAATGGGCAAGACCGGGCAATATATGATAAAGTCTTACTATGCAGGTAACGGCATAGTATATAGTTGTCTGAAAGTAACGGACACTGAATTCGGAATACTCAAGAAAGACTTCCAGCCCGTGAAAATCGACATTTGGAACAAAACCATCGAAAAAATCGATTTGCCGATGACCGACAGTAACGGTTCTTTTGCCATAACCCGCTACAAAGATTTCATCGTCTTTGGTATGACGTGCAATAACGGAACGGGCTACTATACCTACAATACCAAGACGGGCGAATGCTCGCAAACACCCGTTGTTACTGCCGTGGGAGTACCTTCAAGTTTAGTCGCGTTTGAGTAAATCCCATATCGCAAGAGTATTCCCTCAAAAAGGAATACTCTTGTTTTTTTATAGAGCATGTGATTCAACAAGGATAAAAGTGTAAGGAAATCTTCTTTTTTATCCTTGTTCATTTGTAAATTTGCAGAAAGGTATAATGATATGATCATAGAATTTTGTGCAATCAATAAGCCTGAAGATTGGATGGAGATGGTTGCCGAGCAATTTGGCACATCGGTAACGGATAACGGTTTTACCATTCCGCCTTCGGTGGGCAGCGGCTTTTTCAAGCAATACTACCCGTTGCCGTGGCTCACATTGACCTACATCAGTTTTATGGCATACGAACCGATGACAATGGTGCGTCGCTCGGTGGAAAACTCGAAATGGATTCCCGTGATGTTTTATATCAACGAGCATAAACACGAGCAGATTATCGGTACAAGCATGAAAACGGTTGGGGTGGATACACTTGACGGTATCTTTATGCCTTCGAGCAATATCCCTACGGAATGGACTTTCGCGCCTAAACGGCAGTATGAAAACATCACATTGACTTTCAACAAGGATTGGATAGAGCAAATGGATACGGCTCACGAAACCTATATCGGTCGGTTGCTCCTGTCGGACAAGTCTTTTTATCTCTTCGAGACTATCACACCTGCGATGCAACAAGTATTGGATGGCATCAAGGCGATAGCCAAAAGCGATGCGCCTTTCTCTCCCCTCCATCTGCACGGAAAGGCAATAGAACTGCTGACAATATTCCTTGAAAAACTCGAAAAGCGTTCGGAAGTAAAATCTCTTTCCAACTTGAATTTGAACGATGTGGAAGCAGTATTCCGTGTCCGTCGCCGGATTTCACAAAGTTTAAACAACGTACCGAGCATTCCCGAACTGGCACGTGAAGCAGCAATGAGCAGCTCCAAACTGCAAAAATGCTTCAAGCAGGTTATCGGCAAGGCGATTGCCGAGTATGCCCTATCCGAAAAGATGGAATGGGCAAAACGACTGCTTTCCACTCGTCTTTACTCTGTATCCGAAGTAGGCTATAAAATCGGATATGCCAATCTCAGCCACTTCACGGAGGCTTTCCGCAAATATCACAGAATAAAACCCAAGCAATATCTCGACTCTTTGTGAGTTTTATGCAATAGGGATATTACTTGCCGTTTGAGGGTTATTTTGCCCTGAACAATCTTCAGAACTTTGCCTGCAAAAACCATCAGGCAATATGAAAAGACTTATTAAAAACGCATCTTTTGAGATGCTATTCTCTAATAAAAGTACGGAAGCAACCGATGACCTTATCAGAGAAATCATAAAGTTGGGGAATAGTGAAGAAAATCTTGTTTCATTGTTTCGCACATTGAACTTTACTCGATTCCATTTAAGAGGTATGGTTGAAAAAATAGGTATAACAACCGAAATGGGGAAAAAATGTATCGGAACTGCTCTGTGTTATTGACACAGAGTTGCTATTGTTGAGGATGCGAATGCAGGGGCTTCTTCCTGCTTTGCCAGTCAGACCTGCGAAGAAACTCCGTTGGACAGGCAGGGCAACAGACTTGGTCGAACCACTCTATGCACTCGATACCTATGGCTGTATTAACGATGGTGAAATTGGTATAGAAGAATTGGCAGATGCCTTTTCTGAAATCTTGGGTGTAGAAATCAAGAACTGCTACAACGTCTATATGAACATGAAACACCGCAAGGATGACAGTCGCACCTATTTCCTTGATGACCTCCGAGAGAAAATGAACAAACGAATGGTTGAGAGTGACCTGAAAGGCGGAAAGTTCAAGAAACGATAATTGCATTCAAATGCTTAATCAGGCTTCCCGAAATGAGAGGGAAGCCTGATTTTTGTTCATTAAGGAATAATAATGCACAGTAAAAGGCTATTGCCGATGTTGCCATTTCTCCTGAAACTCACGGGTGAGTTGCACGATTTCACCTCCAATTATTGCCAATTCAAACGTCATTTTCTCCAACTTGGCAAGCATTGCAAAGGCTTTTTTCTCAGTAAAGTTGCTCTTCAAAGCGACAACTGTCTGGTTGTAATTCACTCCGACACTGCGAAATTGTCCGTACAAAGTCGTCAGTTTTTGATAATAGTCAAGCAAGGAACGATCCACTTTTATCACTCGGAAAGTCTCGTTAAAGACCCTTGCCTTGATGAATAGTGACAGACTTGGCACACCGCTTTCCTCTTTCATCGTGAGGAAATGAGCGTATTCCGTCGGCGTGAAATTGACCGAAACACGCTTTTCTGTCTTCTCTTTGGAGCGTGCGCTCCGAATTTTCTTCATTTTCATTTCTTACTTTGGATTTTAGTGTTTCACGGCGTAACCGGCATTCAGAATGTGGCATTCTCTCCTCCAAGAAAAAACGACTTCGGAGTTTTTTCAGCTCTCTGCAAGAGCAAGGGTTTTATGCTGCAAAAACGGAGTCGTGCTGCATAAAACATACCTTGCTATTTGCCCGATGCAAATAAGTCTGTCCATGAAGGACGAAAACGTATCACTCAAAAAAGAGCACTTTATGTCTCGAAAGCTTCGGCTTACCGCTTGGATGCAAAATTACTAAGCGTCATGTCTAACTCCATTACCTCATATGAAGCCACAACTATCCAAATTGACGCCACAAGTACGCACTAAAGGAAATCACACTGATTACAGCATCACCGAGCCATATATTTGCACTGTCGAATATGTCGGTGAGGGTGTGCGTCTTCGATAACATCACGTTTCGATGAGCGATATAGGTGAGGGTATATACCAAAGAACATATCCTTGATTCTTTCACTCGAACGTGGGAATGTGCGAAAGCAGATACAATCGAACGATTGTATTGATGGACGCTAATTAACATCTCCACAGAAAGGGTATGAACAAAAGGATATAGCCCTGCTGGTACAAGCCAATTATTGGATATATCTCCGATAACGGATGTATTCATCTCCATCGGTAAATATCTTGGCAACGTAATGAACAGTGAATTGTACGACAATAAAAATTAAGGAAGTATGACAAAGAACAAAAACGGCAAGGTAGATCCCGTTGCCATCCGAGAACTTATTTCACAGGGTATTCCCATGAAAAGAAAAGAGAGTGAGATAAAACATTCTCAATCTGAAGAGCTGTGTGTTGAATCGGAACGTCCAAATGACGAACCTATGTCAAAGGATTTTTCAAGAGTCCCAAGAAGAGAAAGACGAAAGGCTGACAAAGGCGATTATGAGTCGCTTTTCATCTGTCGCAACACTTTGAAAAATCGCAAGACCATCTATATCGCCAAAGAGTTGCAGGACACGTTGGCGGAGATAGTCATGTCGATGAGAAACAGAGATATGACCATTGGCATCTATGTAGAAAACATCATCCTGCATCATCTTGAGATCTACAAAGATGAAATCAACAGATTGGCAGAGATAAAATTCAAGAAGCTGTTGTGAGGCATTTAGCAATGGCTTTTTGTTACTTTTGAGCCGTATCAACTCACTGTCAAAAGTAACGAAGTGTTTTTCATTGGGGAGGGCTTTGTCCATCCGAAGCATAAAAAAGAAAAGGAGCGGTCGGCAAATCTGCCGACCGCTTTACTTCATCTGTTCTTCTTGAATGATTATTTTTGATTTTATGCGGATTCCAGAGGAGAGGGAGATTGAGTTTCAATTTTTCTTTTTCTCTGTCCTCTCGTTTCCGACATTTTTTTTGCGTATTTCCGTCGGGTCGGTCGTTTTCGTTTCAAGGCGATAAAAAGGTAGGGCTTAGGACAAACAAGGTTTTACGGCGAGAATACTACCTGCAATGAAATGGAAGTGTGGAGATTGTCGTCTAAACGGCTTGCCGCCTCGACCTTTTTGTCCGTAGAAGCCCGGAACTACCTTTGCCGAAGAGAACGAAGACCGATCCCGAAGCGAATACATAGAGTAGAATGTGAAGTGGAACACGGCAGAGGACAGAGCGAAAAAATGAAAGGCAGTCTTCACAAGTAAGACTGCCACAACAATGAACAATAAGATGAAAAATATAATCAGTTGTCTGAATAGAGAGCCGTCAGAAAAAAAACGGAGAAAGTTTCGTCTTTCTCCGTAGATAGTATTACCATTTGCAATGGGTTATCCGAGTTATGCAAAGCGTTGTATATCATTGCAGAAGATAGGTCGCTAAATCATCACCTACTGCACTTCATAACTCATTCGGCTGTTTATAACCCATTACGCAGATTTATTATGAGATAGATTACCCCCTTTTCTGATATATATTCGCCCAAAGTATAATGAAATCACGAATAGCTATACCACAGTTGGCAAAAGTAAGAGCCATCCTTCAGAAAGAAATCGGATCAGTTTGTCCTTTTTGTCAAAATGACGATGTTGGGCATTTTGAGATTCATCATATAGATGAAAATCCTACAAACAACGAAATAGGGAATTTACTTTTGCTTTGTCCTACTTGTCATTCAAAAATCACCAAAGGCGATATTACAAGTATTGATGTGTACAAAAAGAAACTTTTGCTTTTAACCACTCCGATATCAAACAAAAGTAATTCTGAGAAAATTATAAACTTTAACAATAATGTAGAAAATGCCATTGTCGGGGACAATAATAATATTTCAATAAAACAGACGAAGAAAACGGTAAAACAAAAATATCCAGAAGGCTGTATAGGTTTTGATACGATAAAAGCAAACTATATCGGACATCTAATTAAACGATATAATGAATATAAAGAGTATGAGGTGGGAAAAGAAAATATGAACTATGCAGCATTTTCTTCTCATCTAAAAAAACGATATAAAATAGGTCCAACAAGGACTCTCTATAATTTACCAATTGAGAAATTTGAGGAATTAACAATATATATTCAAACTCGAATAGACAAAACAACACTTGCTAAAATGAAAGGGCGAGGACATAAAAACTACTCAACATTCTCAGAATATGCAGATGAATAGATTAGTAAATGAGTTGCATTTGATATGATTTTTGTATATGTGTGGTAATGTGTAAGCTTGGAGCTTTGTATTTTATACCATATGGTAGAGGCTAATGTCAAGCGTTAAAGCATTGTGTCCATTGCAAAGACAGGCTACTTAATTATTACCTATCGAAATTCATTATTCATATTCTTTTGTGTAATTTTAAACCTATTGTAAATTCATAATGAAACAACACTATATCCCAAGATGCTATCTGAAGAGATTTTCTGATAACGACAAGAGTCTTTTTACATACGATAAGCTGCAATCAAAGGTATATCCAGCCAGTATGATGTCTGTCTGTTGTGAAGATGATATGTACTCTATTTCAGTTTCATATGGCGAAAAGAATAACAAGAAATCCGGGAATAATCTCAATAGATTGTCGATAGAGCATGACCATTTTGCCAATTTAATTGAGCCAAACCTCTCTCAGCTTTTACAATCCATAGATGTCATAAAGGACGAATGGATTTCGGGCAAGGAACAATACCGTTTACAGTTTGAAGAAAAAAGAGAACTAGCATTGCATCTTGTTACTCAATTTTTTCGACATCCTCTATTTAAAGATTCAACAGTTGACGACTATCTCAGGATGGAGAGAGCAAGAATTGACATGGTGAAATATTTTCTAGCCAAAGAAAAAGGAGATGAATCTATTAATAATCTGGAAATAGACATAGAATGTGAAGCACCAGTTCTCCATGCACAGTTAACCTATTTAGATGATGAGACTCTTATGGATTTTGCTAATGCGATAGCAAATAATATATGGATGTTTCTCGTAAGTGAAAATGATGATTTCTATACAAGTGATTTTCCAATTATTGTTGAGCCTCATGTGAAAAATGCACGTCCTATGTATATGGGACTTGCTCAATATGGAGGAGAGTTGACATTCCCATTATCACCGACTCTAATGATAGTAGTTTTTGACAGAGTGTATTTTAAAGAAAAGGAGGAGTATGACTGCACATTCTCAATTGCAACTGATAAAGAAATCAGGCGCCAAAACATGTTAAGATACTTCTATGCTAAACGACATGTTTTTAGTGCTAAGAAGGACTTTAAACTTATTGATATGATATATAAATTAGAAGGTCATCATATTTTCGTCAACTCTAATTTCAAGTCTAAAATTGTAAGTGGCCTAGGGAAGTATTGATACTTTATGGCAAATACTCATATGGTTAGAAAAAGAAAACACACAAAGAAGAAAAGACAGCCCCCTAAGGCTAAGAAGAAAAAGACAGTAGTTAGGCAATGTGCCAATACTTCAAATCCATTTGAATTGCAAATGCGTGCTATGGGCAAGTATCTGCTTAAAGTCTTTAAAGATAAAGATGCTATTAAAACTGCTCTAAGGGAGCATATTGAGATAGTTGAGGGTTATTTTAGAAAATACGATTCAGTTCAGCTACTTGGAAGCATTGGATTATATTTGTTAGACCACCTACCAAACATTGAAAAGCACTTTATAGCTCAGATGAATGGCACAGATATGCGTCTGGATGAAAATGCAGAAGTGATAGCAGAATATGCTATGAATTTTGGACTTGCATTACCCAATGATGGGAAAGACACCCCCACAGATGATGTCATAAAGGATTTGAGAGATAAACTGAAGACTTTGTTTGTAGCTTATATGCATCTTGATATGCCATTAGGTGACGAGCCTACCCAATTTATTGATTGGATGATTCATATGGATACCATCGCTGTTCGTGGCGATGGTTATCAAGTTCATGTGTATGAAGTATTTAAAGAAATGTTCTTCCCACATACGACCTTTTACCAACAGCAATTCGGCTATAGTGTTGACCAACTATTTGATTTCTTTATGGATCTGGAAAATAGGGTTATATGCAAGATATGTAGCCAAGATACTATCTATGGTGCAACAAAGATGCATGATCGGTGGGTGAAATGGGAAGAAAAGGCTTTTGGACCTATTGGTAATGAAGCTAGATTAGAGAATAAAGATTTCTCAAAAGGTATATTTGGTGCGTTCTTTGAAGCAAACCCAGATGTGCCGCATACGGAAGATGGCATGCAATTCCTTATGTATCAACCAGATGATTATAGAGGATCTCATATGGTATTTTGGGTCTATCCTCAAAGCGAGGTGGAGACAAGAGTCCTAGATTCTCTTTCTATGAAATTTGGTGATAATTCCGCTTTTCTTGTAGAAAGCGAATTTAAAGGCAGTATTATGAATGGTCATAGTATTTTTGAGAAGCCGTTCGTTAAAGATGGTGATAAATATTATTGCTTTACTCCTATGATTCCACATAGAAATCTGTTCTTGATTGCAGAAAAGCTTATGATGCGCAATGGAGTCTATTACCAGAAGAATTTCCAGCAGAACACGTCTCCGATTAGCCGAGATGTTTATATTGAGAGTAAAGTAAAGTCTGTCATGAAGTCATTTCTGCCAGATGTTACGTTTTATCCTTCTGTACATTATAAAATAGTGGAGGAAGGGGTAAAAAAGAATCCAGAACTGGATATTCTTGGTGTTTCTGATAAGGCAATCTATATTATTGAAGTTAAAGCCCATGAACTTTCTTATAAAGACAGAGTTAGGTTAGATGGAGCCAAGGGTAAGTTCAAGGCATCTGTTGCTGAGGCATGTAAACAATGCTGTAGAGCTGCTGATTTTATTTATAATTCTACAAAACCTGAATTTGGCACACAAGAAGGAACAGTTATTATTGATAAGAAGAAGCCAATATATAAGATAGCTGTAACCTTCCAACATTTTTCTTCATTGTTTGGACAGATGGATAAGCTTGTGACTGCTGGTTTGATGGAGGAGCATTTCCGTGATACATGGGCTGTGTCATTGTTTGATTTGATGGTCGTTGCTGATTTTGTTGAATCAGAGGATGAGTTTTTATCCTATCTTGATATGCGAAAAATAATTAATACGAATCATAGTACATTTCATGACGAACTTGATTTGTTGGGGCAGTTCTTGAATGAAAATCTTGCTGACAAGGTAACTTCCGACAAGCCTATGAAGATTATTGGTGGTTCTGGTGATATTGATGAGGAATATGCTAAAGATTTCTATATTCCTATGGACTTTGGCTTTGGAGAGTAATAAGTGAAGCTTTTGCATAACACATATTTATTTATAAGTAAATGGGATTTAAGAAGATGCTTGCTAAAACAGAAAATACACCTTCTGAGGCTGTACTTTACCATGAGAACAGACTGTGCTAAAACAAAAAGCCATACAAAAGACGACTCTGTGAAAATAACTTAGAGGAAATTCTTTTTTCTCACGATATACTCTTATCTTTGCAGCAGACAAAGTGGTTCTTTGAAATGGCAAAATGAGGTAAAGTGTAGAAGTTCACTGGTTTCCTTATCGTTACCATCCCTTATTGGCAATCAAACTAATCTATTGGTTAGTTGATATTTACGAAATTTTCTATGTCTTGCAGTATGATACTTTAGTTTTGGGATACCTAATTTTTCCATTAGTTTGGTATAATAATTCCGGTAGGTACGCGGTTCTGTCGGATATTCAGCATTGGTTAGAATATAAAAATCATCATTGACTACCCTTTTCAGAGGCTTCATCATTGCGAGCAATTCCTTTGTCATAGGAATCTCTCTACAGGAATTTTGAGTTTTTGGAGTATTGATAACCAACTCTGTATGTTTCTGTATCCCATCAATAATATATATTCGCTCTATTGTGCGGTTTACAGTAATAGTTCCATCCATTGTGTTGATGTCGCTCCACTTCAAGGCACAGACCTCCCCTATGCGAAGCCCGGTACATAGACTAATGTAAATGCCAAGTCCGGCAAAAGAGAAATGGTTTTGAATATGGTTGAGCACCTTTTTGTGATTGGCTACTGATAGAACCTCCAATTCTTTGTTTGTCGAAATGGTCGGATATTTGATGTCCCATTCATAATAGTCCATCCATTCGTTTTTTACCCCGAACTTCATCACCATTTTGAGAACTATCAGAATGTCCTTTACAGATTTTACACTTAATCCACTCTCGATTTTTCGCAGGACATAGTCCTGCACAGTCTCTTCATGGAGCGAATCACACTCTCCAAAAGAGGGAAGGATGTGGTTCTCCAAGATTAGCACATAAGCAGCCATTGTAGACTGCTTCACAAATGGTCGCTTGCTCTCTTTCCATGCGACCACAATTTCTCTAATTGTCTTGTTGCTCATATTATTTCATTTAATGATAAATGTCTATAATTAGAGAAATATAATGAGCGATGTTCCCCATATGAGATTTCCGGAGTTTACGGAGGAATGGAACTCAAAATCATTAATTGATTTAGCGAATGTAATTGGTGGAGGAACTCCTGATACTACGGTGAAATCATATTGGGATGGAGAAATACAATGGTTTACACCTTCTGAGATAGGCAAAAGTAAATACGTTGATTTAAGTATTCGTACTATAACAGAAGAAGGGTTGAATAATTCTAGTGCTAAACTTTTACCTTCCGGTACGATACTTTTAAGTACTCGTGCAACAATCGGAGAATGCTCGCTATCACTTAGAAAATGTGCTACGAATCAAGGATTCCAATCACTTGTGTCAAAAAAGTGCAATACGGATTTTCTTTATTATCTAATACAAACAAAGAAAAAGGATTTAATCAGGAAATCTTGTGGATCGACTTTTTTAGAGATTTCCGCAAATGAAGTCCGTAAGATTCAGGTATCTGTTCCTACTGAGGTAGAACAACAAAGGATAGCGGAATTATTGTCGTTGATTGATGAACGTATAGCTACCCAAAACAAAATCATTGAGAAACTTCAATCCTTAATCAAAGGACTTGTTGACGAATTGATGACAGTTCTTTTGAAAGGAAAACTTTATCCGTTTTCTTCTTTCTATATCAAAGCTGGTGAAGGTGGCACTCCAACGACATCGGTAGTTGAATATTATACAGAAGGTACAATTCCATTTATTAAGATTGAAGACTTGTCTTGTAAATATCTGACAAATAATAAAGACTTTATAACAGAACTGGGTATGCAAAAATCATCAGCATGGCTTATTCCATCAAAGTCTGTTATATACTCCAATGGTGCTACCATAGGTGCAATATCTATAAATGAATATCCAGTTTGTACCAAGCAAGGTATATTGGGCATTGTTCCGAACACAAATATCAATGTAGAGTATTTGTATTTGCTGATGTCTTCTTCTTACTTCTCAAAAGAAATAAGCAGAATTATTACAGAGGGAACAATGAAAACTGCATATCTTAAGGACATCAATCATATCAAATGTCCTTTACCATCTATGGCACAACAAAAGAATATAACAAACTTAACATCCTCAATAGAGGAAAAACTGTCTATAGAACAGGAACTTTTAAGGTGCTTGAATTTACAGAAACAATATCTATTGCACATGATGTTTATATAAACAACATACGCAACAGGTAAGATTTTTGTGCGCTTAGTGATATAACAAGGTTTTGTTCCGCAACTAACTTTTGATCGATGTTATGTAGCAATGATGCAATCCTTATTCGCTTTTCAATGGATGGGTAGAATAATTTTGCCTTCCCATAATCTTTGAAGTAGATGTGAGGGATAGCCATTCCTGTTATATATGGAGTGAAATTGAACGCCATAAGTGCATAATACAGGTAAAGAATTGAGTAATTTTCTTTGGCTGTTAGATAGTTGAGTGTTCCAATTACAGAAAAATGGTCATTAACATACGACAAAGAACCAACACCGGAACCATCTTTGACTATTAAAATTGATTCGCCATTATAAGCATAGTTGTTGGTATAGCCAATAAGTCCAGTTGCACCATATACAGGATATGAGCCAGTCACAGATACGCAATTTTCTTGCAATGTGGATGAATGGCATTCAAGGCAATCACACAAGCGTATATTGGGAGTACCTGACTGTGTAAGTTGTGCTGCAAGTCCTTTGATTAAGGATTGAATAACGGAAATGTCTGCGATTAGTAAATATTTGTTCGCACGAAAAGATTTGTTAGAAACTACTATATGCTTGTCGAATATTGCGACATTGAAAAATGGTTACGCATTCCAGAGTGGCAAGTATAATGCACTGGGCAAATGGAAAATCCTCACAATAACAAATGTGCCAGGCGAGCGATATATAAACGATGAAGATTGCAATTGCATAATCAACTTGCCGAACGATATACAAGACCACCAAGTATTAAAAGAAGGAGATATTTTAATATCTCTTACGGGTAATGTTGGGCGTGTTTCTCTTTGTAAGAATGGGAACTATTTACTCAACCAACGAGTTGGTTTGTTACAACTTGCGAAAAATGTAAATCAAGAGTTCCTATATCAAATTCTATCTTCTCAAAGATTTGAGAATAGTATGATAGCTTGTGGTCAAGGTGCTGCCCAAATGAATATTGGTAAAGGGGATGTAGAAAACTATGTGTTACCGTATTCCTCAAATGGCAATAACATTCTTTGGGTCGCAAAAATACTACACTCATACGATGAGTGCATCATTAATGAGCTGCGAAGACTAACCTTGTTAACCATGCAGAAGCAATACCTCCTTACCCAGATGTTCATATAAACATCTGGGACAAAAGATAGTTCTTTTGCCTATTGAATAGTTTAAGTACAGATAACTCATTGTCGATTTTCGCATCAATGCTTTGCAGTGTTGACGCAATTTTCATATTGCGACTATGTCCATAAGTTGGAATCATTATTCCGCGAACAATATCAGCGTTAATATTACTTTGTGTACCAGTTTCAAGATATTTGTGGATGTGGCGATACTTAAAATATGACAAGTAGTAGTACAGATAATCCAATAAATCTTTGTCTCTGAGCCGCATCGCAAACATTGCCTGGCTTGTAGTAATAGGTACTTCATTTATAGTTACCAAGCCAACCGATGCGTACATTGATATTATTAAACTATACTCTGGAACCACCCATGCCGAAGAGTTCTCTAATCCGCTTCGACTCAAATGATTTTCCGTGTATCGGACATACTTACCTTGCTTTGTTATATCGTTAATACTCAAGAATGGTATTTCTCCATTATAGTATTCTTTATTTGTAGAAGTTGGAGTGCCGCCAGCCTTACCTTTTGAGAACAAAGTGTCTAATCTATTCCATCCATTAGGCTTTTGAGCAAATGCCTGTTTACTAATCGCAGACTTTAGTTTCTTTAAATCCTCAATGATTTTGTTTTGGGTAGCGATGCGCTCATCAAGAAGAGATAACAATGTGGAGATTTTATTTTCTTCTTGTAATGAGGTCGTAAATATAGGAAAGGAAGAATATTCTTGTGAGTTGATTCCTGGCTGCCCAGAGCGTGCAGACATTATTGAAACCCATCTCCAATACCTATGAGTATGTAATTGTGAAAACACAAAATATGGATTATGCTCTGTCACATTTGCCCTAATCAAAAAACCTGCATAATAAAGTTTTCCATCAGATTTCCTATATAGATAAGATTTCCCTGTACTTGCCCCTGTCCTTGCTAATAGGATATCTCGGTCATTTACCACATAATTATCTGTCAGCGTCCCGTCAGGAGATACAATATCCGTATCATTATAAGTTGACGATGCTTCATCTATGTCTGTAATGCGGATATATTTATTCTCGCCATCAAAAGGCTTTGCAGCAGCATTCATACCATAGTCGAATCCTGTTGCTATATCACCGAACTTACATTTCTCCCACTCACCACTAAACTCCGGGAATCTCAAATGGGGAACATTAAGGACTTTTTTATCTTTATTATCTATTGCCATAGTTGTCATTCTTTTGTAGGATTCAAATCAAATGGAAGCAATGGAGTTTCATCATTACCCTCATTAAAACGATCAAAATCTGATATGTATGATTTATCTTGAATCAGTTTATATTTTTCGTATTCACTATAAGCCTTATCTTTTGCTTCTTCTTGTGTCACTTTTCCTGCCGTATCGCACGGCTCGTAATCCATCGCTGCAAGATATTGTTGAAGGAACCTTTTCCAATCATCCATAGTTGAAACGATATGACGTGCAGCACGAGATTCTGCCATATCAAGAAAGGCAGTTGTGATAAGATTCAACTGGGACAATTCAGAATCTGACAGGTAATTTTTTGCAATGATGGTATCAGACTTTTGCACTCTTCCATCAGGAGCTTTCTTCCATGTGGTAAGTCCCATGTAAGGTTGCTCGGAATCAGCCCGTTGATAGATAATTTCCGCAGCCGTATGATGGGTAACGGCAAGGTGCATCATATTCTGTACCATCTTGAAGAACAACTTTGTATCTTCTGATTTCGGGTCGTAATCCGCACTGCATTCTGCATAAATGTCAGTTATCTTTTGGTAATATCTGCGCTCTGAGGTGCGTATTTCACGAATACGCTCAAGCAAATCGTCAAAATAGTCCTTTCCGAAATGTTTGCCCTGTTTCAGCCTCTCGTCATCGAGGGCATATCCTTTAATGATAAACTCTTTCAGCACTGAAGTTGCCCAAATACGGAATTGAGTAGCTTGATAGCTATTTACTCTATACCCCACCGCTACAATAGCATCGAGGTTGTAGAATAGCGGCATACGCTCCACTTCCCGGTCTCCTTCTGTTTGAACTATCCCAATTTTTCGGATAGTTGCCTCTTTGGTGAGCTCTCCGCTTTCATAAATCTGTCCAAGATGGTAGTTAATGGTGCGGACATCAACCCCAAACAAATCTGCCATTCTTTTCTGGGACATCCAGAATGTTTCGCTGTTGAAAATGACTTCTATACGTGCTTCCCCTTGGGCTGTTTTATACAATAATATATTAGCGCTTAGCGAATTATGCATAAGTTCTGTCATTGAGACAGATTGCGAGAAAAAGTCTCGTGCCTGTTGAACAAGCAACTTTTTGCCATCAGCATTTTCCGCAATAATCATACATGCCATACGAGAGAGACGGAATATGTTTACCTTGCGGAATGAACCGTTTCCTATCCTGACCATATCAACCGCTTGGTTGAAATGCTCGTCCACATTCATTCCTTTTTCTCCGGCTACTTTGATGGCTTTATCTATGACCCTTTGGAATTTCCAATAAGCAGAATAGCCCATTGCACCACAAAGGTCACGGGAACTCCAATATTCATTTCCGCTCTCGTCCTTTCGGAGTATATTCTCAAATGATGGAACCATCTGAGGTATATTGTCATTTTCTCCCATGTTGCAATTACTCGTTAGCTTATTCTACAAGACCCAATTCTTTCAGATATACCTCAATCTCCTTATCCAACTCAGCACGCTTGGCTTCCAGTTCCTTTATTTCAGCCATTACAGCCTTGATGTCGATAGGTTCTTCCTCTTCAAAAGTATCAACGTAGCGTGGAATATTCAGATTGTAATCGTTCTCCTCCACCTCTTTCAAGGTAGCCAAATGACTGTACTTTTCTATTTCCTTGCGGTCACGGTAAGTCTCGACAATCTTTTGGATATGCTGCTCTCGGAGTTTGTTTTGAGTCTTAACTTTTTCAAACTCCTTGCTGGCATCAATGAACAGGATATTGTCGTCTTCTTTGCGGCACTTCTTGAACACAAGAATACATGTCGGGATGCTTGTGCCGTAGAAGATGTTGGCAGGCAAGCCAATAATGGCATCCACATAATTTTTCTTTTCTATAAGGAAACGACGGATAACACCTTCTGCATTACCACGGAACAACACACCATGCGGAGCAACACAAGCCATTGTCCCGCCTTCGTTCAAGTGATAAATCATGTGCAGGATAAAGGCATAGTCGGCAGTCTTACGTGGAGCAAGCCGTCCTGCCTTGCTGAAACGGTCATCGTTATTGAACTTGTCGGCAGCACTCCATTCGGCAGAGAACGGAGGATTTGCTACCACAGCGTCAAACTGGGTATCTCCAAAGGCATCCCATTCGAGCGTATCACCATTTTCAATCTTAAAGTTGCTGAATCGGATGCCGTGCAGCAACATATTCATTCGGGCAAGATTGTAAGTTGTCGGATTCTTTTCCTGTCCGTAAATATCAACAGCATTTCCGATATTGGCAGCACGAAGAAGTAGCGAACCACTACCGCAAGTAGGGTCATAGACATTGCGTAAACGCTGATGTCCAATGGAAACAATCTCTGCCAAGATACGGCTGACTTCCTGCGGGGTATAGAACTCTCCAGCCTTTTTTCCGGCTCCTGCGGCAAATTGCGAAATCATATATTCGTAAGCATCACCCAAAATATCAATCTCCTGCGAAGCCTCCACGCCAAAGTCTATATCGTCCAATGCAAGAAGTACATTGCTGACAAGCGTATTCTTGTCATCGGCAGTCTTGCCCAACTTAGGCGAAGCCAAATCTATATCAGAGAACAAACCGCCAAAATCCTCTTCACTATCCTGTCCCAATGTACTATCCTCAATACGCTTCAAAGAACGTTCAAGCATAGGCAAGATGTTTTCTTTATGCTTGATAGACTCTATTATTGACGAAAACAAAAATTTCGGCTCTATGAAATAGCCGATATTCTCCAAGCATTGGTTCTTGGCCTCCTCTTGCAGTTCCACCGCATCGGCATCCTCCATTTCCCACAATTCCTTAAAACTCACCCCATCATCCGCTAAGGCATTGTCGGCATACTTTTCTATTTTCTCCGACAGATATTTATAAAAAATGAACCCCAGTGTAAAATACATGAAGTCACTTGCCGACATATTGCCACGCAAACGATTTGCGACCTCCCAAAGCTGGTCACGGAGTTTCTGCTGTAATTCTTCGCTCATAATATCTTATTCCTTATTCTTATTTATTGTTTGACGTAACAAGTTAAAAACATAATCTATTTCAGTTTCATTTTTCAAAGGAAAACGAACCTCATAAGCTCCATTTCCCCAGTGTCCAACTTCTGATACATCACGGGTAATACCTTCCGGGTCTTTGAGTGTTCCTTTCTTGGCGTTTAGAAATAGTCTTATGCCCTTGTTTTGCATAACTATATCACAAAATACCTTTCCTCCTATCTTGAAACCAATGGTTTTCTTTTTGGGATATATCGTAATATCTTCTCCAAAAGACAGCAAAAATTCTTTAATTTCAGCATATATATTCAGGAAGTCATCTTCAACGTTCTCCAAATGATCCTGTTCGCTATATACCTTTATCTCCTTACTTACAGTTGTTATTGTCTCGTTGTTTGAGACTGTTTTAATACTTTCTTTGCTTGAACGATTCACAATCTGTTCAAACGAAAGAGTATCATTTGTAAAGCGTTTGATTTCCCATAGTTCTATAGGTAAATCCTTGAAATTAATTGCTTCTTTTTGATATGTTGTAAAATTAGGCGATACAAACAACACTTTTGACTGAGACCAGTCCACATCATTTCGTTTGAGTATGCCAGACTTTGATTCGTTATACTCCAAGATGAATTCCGCCTTGTTATTTAGCATTAAAGACAAGTAAGCATAACCTTGGTCGATTACACTGAAATTCTTATCCCTTTTATATTCTATGATTACAAAAGACTTCTTCTCCGAATCAAATGCCAAAGAATCTATACGGAAAGAACCAATGGAAAATTCCGTTTTAATAAAATCAAGCCCAAGCAGTGGCTGGAGATTCTTTTCAACTATGTTTTGAATTTCTTTCTCCAGCTTAAATGGCTTCTCCTTTATAAGCGTTAGTTGCTCATTATATATTTTATATGTTGACATGTCTACTCCCAATTAAAAGTCCTTATTATATTGCGCAGCCTTTCCATTATTCTCGTCAAAGCCTTCCGGGTTTTGATAAGTCCGAGGTGCTTCTCTTTCAAGGCTTTCTGTATTATTCCCGGCTGCTCCTTTTGTAAATAGTCATACTCTTTGATGTAAAGATTAAGCACATCTGCTGAAATTTGTTCATCATCGGCCAAATCATTCACCGCCTTATTGCGTTCCGAAACAATATATTGGTTCAAACGTTCCTCCAACTCATTTGTTCCATCAGCCTTATTTCGTCCGTTCATAAAGTTCTCCTTGTCTTCATCCACATTCTTCCGGATAAAGCCGTCAATGAGTTTAGCCTTGCCTCGCATTCCGGCATCCTTAATCATAGTATCAAGGATATGCTGGCGTTTTGCTGAATAATCATCGCTATACGGGTCAAGTTCCGCAATGAGTTCAAGGATGTAAGCCACATTGATGATATCGCTGTGCAACAATTCAAGACAGAAATCAATATCTTCCAAACCTTGACTATTTCCATAAGGCACAGAATCTTCCGCAACAACAGACGGTGTTACCGGTGGATCGATAAACCCAACTGTAATATCAAGATATTTACTTTTATAATCGTTGAACTGTTGTTCAGTCATTCCAAGGTCATCTGCATCCTCATTGTAGTCTTCGTATATCTGTATTTCTGCATGTTTACGGATAATATCACGGAATGCGAGCACAAAATTCTTCTTGTCATTTTCACTTTGCAAAAGGTCTATGCTGCTTGGTGTAGGATATTTTTGCAAGAAATCTACCGCCAGTCTTTGATATTCCTTTTTTACATCCTCAAACGGAGGACGGATTATATCTTCCGGATTATCTGAGTTGCTGAACAATTTGATAGACTTATCGACATTGCTTTTCAAATCACGGAAACACACAATCTTGCCGAATCGTTTCTTCTCGTTCAACACCCGGTTGGTACGGCTGAATGCTTGCAGCAGACCATGATATTCCATATTCTTATCTACATAAAGCGTGTTCAGCTTTTTGCTATCAAAGCCTGTAAGGAACATACCCACGACAAGACAAAGGTCAAGCGGTTTCATATCCGCTTTCTTCTTTTTCATACGCAGGTTGATGTCATCGTAGTATGCACGGAAATTTTCGGTAGTAAATGCTGTACCAAACATTTCATTATAATCGTCCATGATAGCTTGCAGCTCATCCGCTTCGCCTACGCTCTCACTAACATATTGCCCTGTACCCATACCTGTCTGGTCATCATCCTGACTACTGTTTGCACCATAGGTAAATACTGCACCAATACGAATACTTGGCTTTAACGATTTGAATATCTTGTAATAGCGGATAAGCATCGGTACGGACTGCACGGCAAACAGCGCATCAAATTCTCCGTCAAATGTAGACTTATTGAAATTGTTAATAATGAATTTGGCAATTTCTTCCATACGACTTTGATTGTCGTTATCAACAATTTCATTGGCATGATAATACTCCACAAGGAAACCAAGCACATTTTCATCGGCAATAGCATCCTTAATGAGATATTTATGAAGACAATTTCCGAATATTTCTTTAGTCGTATGACCATCCACAGCATTCTCGGTAAAGATAGGGGTTCCCGTAAAGCCGAATATTTGGGCATCGTCAAAGAACTTCATAATCTTCTTATGACTATCCCCGAAATGACTGCGATGACACTCATCAAATATCATCACGATACGGGAATGACGAATATCCTCAATCTTGCTGCTGTACCATGTCTTGCTTACTGCGGCATTAAGTTTCTGAATGGTAGTGATGATAATCTTGGAATTGCTTTGCAGGCGTTTTACAAGTTCATCCGTATTATCAGTACTATCAACCGCACCCGGTTCAAATGCTTCATATTCCGATTGGGTCTGTGTATCGAGGTCATGACGATCAACTACGAACATCACCTTGTCCACATCATCCAATTCCGATACAAGCTGTGCTGCCTTGAATGAAGTCAACGTTTTTCCTGCTCCTGTTGTATGCCAGATATAACCGTTGTCATTGGAGTTTTGCACCCTGTCCAAAATCTTTTCTACGGCATAGAACTGATATGGGCGAAGCACCATCAGGCATTTGTCACCCTCATGAAGCACAATGTATTTGCCGATGATTTTACCAAGCGTGCATTTTTCCAAAAAGAATGATGCAAACATATCCAATTCATTGAATGGATGATTTTGAGCATCAGTCCAATTGAATGTAAACTTGTAGCCGCTATTTGGATTATTGGCAAAATAACGGGTATTGACACCATTTGAGATGACAAACAACTGGATATAGTCAAACAATCCATGAAACGAAGTCTTGTGATAACGCTGTATCTGGTTGTATGCCTGTTTCAGCTCCACTCCTCTACGTTTCAATTCAATCTGTACTAAAGGCAAGCCATTGATAAGGATTGTCACATCATAACGGCATTTCTTCCGTCCTTCTACGGTTATTTGGTTGGAAACCTGAAACTCGTTTTGGCACCACTGCTGCCTGTTTAGAAACTCCACCCATATACGTTGTCCGTCTGCTGTATCAAGCGGATATAAATCACGAAGTTTCTTTGCCTTTTCAAAGCGCGAGCCTCCTTCAAGATAGATGACAATCTTCTCAAATTCCTCTGCCGTAAACCCGGTACGTCCGTGTTCCTCCAAGCGTTTGCGGTTGTGGATTTCCAACTGCCGCTTGAAATTGGCATACAAATTATCCTCTTCTGCGATTTGGACATACTCATAGTCCATTTGCATAAGAGTGGCTATCAGTCCGGCTTCCAATGCCGCTTCGCTTTGTATTGACATATCCTTGCCTTATTATGAGTGGTTACTTTACTTTTATATTACTATTCAGTATCTTGATATCCAATGCTTTTTCAATCTTGCACAGAGTTTCCAATGACAGGTTCTCCCGTCCTTTCAGTACTTTAGAGATGTATTGCTGAGAACAATTCATCTTCATAGCCAACGCCTTTTGAGTCATACCGAGCTGCTCCATTCGATTCGACATAATTGTTGCAATAGTCTGTGAATGCAACATCCACGCATCTACATCATCTGCGATAATATTTTCAGACTGTTCTAAAGACGCATCAATTTGTACTTCCATCACTGTATAATATCAGAATACCTTTGTCTTATCGCAGACAAAGGTACTATAAATAATTGGGAATCCACAACTTTCAGGTTGTAAATTAAGGAATCCTCTGATTTTATGCCTGAATGTATAGCATTTTATTATTCGGACACCGAGCCTCAAGTTCAAATCCATAACTTCCATTTGATACGGTCTGGTAATTCTCGTCCCCATCCTTGATAGTTAAAATTTTCACTTTCTTCCATCTATCGGCTTCTTTGTAGAAGAAATAATCCCCTACATTGATATTGATATTATCAATTTTCAGGCAAACTATAGTATGCTGTTTATAGTACTTATGCGGCACAGCGACTTCACTTACTTTTGGGCTGAAATCAATCAATCCTTTATCAAATAACATACTTTGAACTTCCTGCTTATTTATGATACCATCTTCTATCTCAAAATAAAGATTAAACAATTGCCATGTATAGCACAAGCCTCTTTTTTCATTAACCGCATCTTTTATCTGTTGTTGATTAAATGGAGGAATAGTTCTTGATAGAGGTTCTACACCCCTTTCATTATTAACGATGTACAAGCCAAAAACGTCAAATCTTTGCTGTTCCTCTCTTCTTCGAAAAACATTTTTAAAAATCTGACTACATTGAGCATCGGTTGAAGTTCCATTAATACCTTTTATTTCTATAAGGAGCAATCCGTTGTCTTCAGTCTCAATTTGAACATCTTCCTCATTGAAATCTTTATCAAGTTCTTTATCTTTATCAATTACATTTTTAAACCCCAACCATTTAAAATATTTTATACAAGCCTCAACTAACTCATCTCCCGTTGCTGTAAGAAGTTTATGCAAAAATGAGTATTCATTGTTATTCTTTTCTATTCTTTTATCCAAAACCGCCAGACTCTCATTATATTTTGCAATTAACTCCTCTTTTTCTTTAAGCAATTCTTCTTGTCTTGGTAAATAATAAGTTGGCTGATTTAACCATAATGACTCTTCCACTTCCGGAAAATATTCAGAGAAATATTTAAATACAAATTCTTGCATTACTTTTTGCAACAATTCACGCTTCCTCTTTGTTCGAGGCAACACCAAAATTATATCGCTCTTGCTTAACCAAAGGTAAGAAACAATACCTCCTGCTCTATTCATTAACAGGGGTAAAAATTGCTCATCTTTGACCCTTTTCCCGTCATTATCCCATTTTGTTGGATGCTCATACACTTGACAATAGGAGATATCGTCAAGGAAAGATTCAAACAAAATTCTTGATAAATTGCTTTCACATAACTTCACCTCAGAGCCAACCATAGAAGACACACAAAAATCCCCCAAGTGTTCGTAATTATTGTGTTCAACTCTCCGCCCTGAATAACTAACAGTTATATCCTCAAAAACATATTCTACTAAATTATAAGGAGCTTGAAACGCTATTCTAATTGCAGGTTTATTTCTGTGTTTATGAATATCTTCATTCAACACGAAACTTCCAAATGGACATGGATCAAACACCGTTTGAGGTGCATTACTTACAAAATAGTATACTTTTGTTCCCAAGATTTCCTTCCTTGTATTCTCTTGTATACTATACGGAATTTTATCAGACTTCACCATATCTTCGATGAATATGTCATACTCATGTATATTTTGAGGCAGTTTATAATTAAGTAACAAATTCAAACCCCGGTAATTTTTTCCAGACACATCAATAGGTTTTCCCAAACTTCCATCATAAACATCAAACCTCTCATTGAGGTAATCCGAACAATCCTTATCTAAATCCAAGCAACAAATCTTGGTTTTTACACGTTTTGTCTCTGTAGCCATATAAATTAGATTTTTAATCACCTTCACAAAAGTTTGTCCAATCTTTGGACACATATTCCTTTTCAAACTCCTCCAAGTCTTCCTTGATACGTTCACGGAAACTCTCTTCACTATCATCGCCACTCATCATCCAATCTACACGAGTAGCATATATCTCTGCTATACGAATTTGCCGATATGCCTCTTTCATCGCATCAATCGTCTCATTCGACAGTTCCAATACATCAGCATTATACGGATAATGGTCATAATAACAATGATGGATTGAGTACAATACCGGAATCTGTTCGTCATCAGGAACATCTGACATATATCGCTTTTTCGATTGGAAAATCACTCCATCATCAAAGAATCGTCGGTCTGCGTATTTTTGTTCCGCCTTGACAATGGTTTTATCTCTCAGAAGAAAAGACTCCGCATCTTCATAGCTCCCAAAACTCATGAAATCTTTATAACTATGGTATGAGCCAAAGCAATCTTTCTCGTAAATAGTCCAATAATCCTCTTGAACTTTCTCCGGCTTTGGTTGTAAAGCCCTTGCAATATCACGCTCAATAGTATTGGCAATCTCACGCATTGCGTATGTGCTCCTATCAAAATATCCTCCACTCATAGTTCTTTAATTTAGTCAATTCATTTCATCAACTCAACAACACTTTCCGGCAACATCGTATTCCTTACATCATCTTTCGGTGCATTCTTAAGAAATAATACCGGGAGAATATTGTAATTCTTGGTAAATGGCAGCAGGTTGGCTTTACGGAGAAGCTCGGCTGTAAGTTGTTTGCCATTCTCCTGGTTTGTCCATTTGCATTCGCCAACTAACAAATATTTTTTATCAAGCGACTCGGCCATCACATCAATCTCTATTTGTTCCGGCTTCTTATCCTCATTGAGAAGCGGTCCCCACCAGCGCTTTGCCTTACCGTAAACAATTCCATTGACCATATTTCCCGTTACAGCGTCCCTGCATAGTTTTTCCCAATGCATACTCACATACTCCGAGAAATGGGCTGCCAAAGCCTGTTCTAATGGCAAACGACGACCAAGCTCGATGAACGAACGGTTTGGTACAACAAATTGATAATAGAACGCCATAAATGGGTCTGCAATCTTATATAGGCTCTTTTTCGCATTCTTTTCGTCAATTCCGAACGGAACATCTTTCTCTAAAAATCCGAGATCGATAAGTTTCTTCAACGGACGCGACAGATTAGTTGCAGGCTCATTACATCTGGCAGCAATCTCAGAAAGACGATTTGCACCGGAGCCGATATAGGACATGATTGTAGAAGTCTTGACAATATCCTTCACATCATCCTGAAACAGTTTTATCGGCTCCTCGTAAAGAGTCCCATTTATCGAAAGGATATTGTGCCACAACGCATCGGAAAGTGAGTTTCTGTTTTCTCTTAGTTCCCAATAACGAGGTACACCGCCCCATACAGCATACTCTTCAACGGCACTCACAGCGTCAAGGTTCAAAGCCTCCTGAATATACGGCAAACGTATCGGCGTAAGTCTCATTATCTCATCAGCACGCCCATATAGAGGTGCAGTAGAATCAAGAAACAGTCCATACATCATATTCTGTGATGAACCACAAAGTACAAGATTATACTTCAACTGCTTCTCATCAACAAGTTTCTGCAACACTGACGGCAGTTCCGGGGATTGCTCCACAAGATATGGATATTCATCCAAGCATAATGTGAAACGCTTGTCTGTGCGATAATTGACCGCACGAAACAGAGATTCCCAATCCGGATAAGTCAGCTTATCAAAATCAGGAAATACTTGTGCTACCACCTTTGCAAGCAAAGTTCTTTGATGTTGCCCTTCGGAACGGTCGGCAAGGAAATATACATCACTGTCCAACAACACCCTTTTGATAAGTGTTGACTTACCCAACCGCCTGCGACCGTACACTACGACCAACGAGGACTTCTCTCTTGAAAGAGCATCCCTCAGTCGTGCTGTTTCTTCTATTCTATCAACGAAGTTCATATTACGCTTTTATTATGCTATGCAAACATAATGTTTTTATAGCATAACACAAAATTTTGAGCCAAGTATTTTCTGCATGGCAAAAGAATTTAATGTAAAATGATGTGTGATTGGGATTTATTTACTAATTTTGCACCGCTTTTGAGACAATATAAACATTAACGATGCAAAGAAACAGAATGAACATATTATCAATCACAACCGCAATTCTGAGCAATAAACGCACAGAATCCGTGTCGAGTGTTCATGTTTCATGCATTGAACCTCGTAGAGTAAATACTTTCCAGCGAACATAGCAAGTACTTTATTGTACTTTGAGAGAATAGAAACTGAATAGTTGGAGAGTCTTTACCAAACTTTCCAACTTTTTTTGTTATGCCCATTTGTGACAGTTGCCTTTACGATGCTCTTCTGCCATTTCCGTCTGATGGGCTGTTAGTAACCGGATTATTAACGTGCAGTGATGCACATAAATTGAGAAGAAATGAGCTATAAATTTGACGGTAGTAAGGTGTTCTTTACATCTGACACCCATTTTTATCATGGGAATATCATTCGTTTCTGTAACAGACCGTTCAAGGATGTGGAGATGATGAATGAAACTATCATAGCCAATTGGAATAATACAATCGGACAAGATGATATCGTGTTTCATTTGGGCGATTTCTGTCTTGGCGGTTCAGCCGAATGGACTAAAATCCTTGACAGGTTGAACGGAAAGATATATCTGATTATGGGCAACCATGATTTGAAGAATATACGCCAAGGTTACATTGACAGATTTGAGTATGTGGCAATGCAGATGCACATAGAAATCGGAAAACAGAGGATATATTTGAACCATTATCCCTTTCTATGCTTTGATGGTGGATACAAGGATGTATGGCAACTGTTCGGGCACGTTCACACACGGAAGAACAATACCGGTATTGATGCAGACAGGCTTCAGTATCTTTATCCGACACAATACGATGTAGGTGTTGATAACAACAATTTTACACCTGTATCATTTGAACAGGTCAAAAGGATAATAACCAAACAAATAGAAAAAGGAGGACTGTAAAATGAAAATACAATATATGAGCGACCTGCATTTAGAGTTCAGCGACAACAGCAGGTGGATAAAACATAATGAATTGCCTGTAACGGGCGATGTTCTGGTGCTTGCCGGAGATATATTCTATCTGAAAAACGAAGTTGCGCCTTTGGCTAATTTCTGGAAATGGGCATCTGAGAATTATCGTCAGGTGCTCATTGTGCCCGGAAACCATGAGTATTACAATTATTGTGATGTGATGGATAAGGGATTGCAATGGAATTGGATGTTCAAGAAGAATGTAGGATATTATCAGAATAAGGTAGTGCGGATTGATGATACCGATTTCATCATGAGCACTTTGTGGTCTCAGATTTCTCCATCTGACGAGTATTTTGTATGGAAAGGTATGAACGATTTTCGGCAGATAATGTATAATAGCAAATTGCTCCAGACAGAGGAATTCAATAAGATGCACAGTTTCTGTTTGGATTTTATCAAACAAAGTCTGGCAGAAAGTACTGCGAAACACATTGTGGCGGTGACTCATCATCTTCCAACATTGGAGGTCGTCGCCCCTCACCATAAGGGTTCTGTGCTGAATAGTGCTTTTGCAACTGAATTGAGTAGGCTTATTGCCGACAGTCGCATTGACGCATGGATTTATGGGCATTCGCATACCAACATTGATGCTGAGATAAACGGAACAAAGGTCGTTTGCAATCAGATGGGGTATGTTTTTGAAAACGAACATATCGCCAACGGTTTTGATCCGGGCAAGTTCCTTGTCTTGTAGCAAATATTGTCTTGGTTGATATGCTTTAAGACCTTAATGTATCATATAGTAAATAAAAAAGCTCGGTTTTGCATATTATATGATATGTTGTGATGGAGTATTTTCAGTTATTTGAATTTTTCGAATAACTGAAAATACTGATTTTTACCATTACATAATTATCGTAACGCAAACATCGTAATGATCACCCAGCATCCTCATTGTAAAGGGGTTTTCTTTTGGTCAGCATAACTTAACCTTACAGATTAAAACATTTTTCCACCAGAGTTTTCAAATACTCAGTCGTAAGATTTGCCAAACCAATTTGTTCTATATAGGCAAAGTCTGCATTCTTTTTATTTATCACAAATTTCCTTTCTACGCCATCAATGCTTGCCAGCAGATGGTAATTCCCTTTATAAGTTTGCTCAACACGCATATTGCTGATGGTGTGTCCATCGATTTCCATTGCAGCATCTTCGACTTCGCACTCCCATTCGCCCCATACCTTCAGGTGGTTGGCGATAGTTGACTCTACTCTGCCTATCCATGATTCTGACACACCATTCTCTATTGCTATTGTACGGAATTGCTTCAATGAAGAAACAACATCTTTGATGATAGCATCGGGGCGACGAATTCCGTTATCACGGGCAAATTCAATAACATCCGAGCGTGTGATGTCATACAGTTTGGCTCGAATATACATGCAATGCTCCTTGTTCGGCAAATAGCCGCCCCTGTCAATGATGTAGGTAATATCGTATGCAGGAGCAAGACGCCAGGCACCATCTTCATTCATAATAAATGAAAAGTTCTTGTTATGGTCGTCTGTGTTATTCGACAGAATATTGAAGACCATTCTTCGAAATACTTCCTGACAATCTGCATCCGGTAGATGGAGTTTGCGGCAAACAGAAGTCAATTGCTCATAACTCTCTGCATCGGGATATATGGCAGCCAAAGTCTGTGTATGAATCTTTTTTCCACCATTACGATCAAACCGTCTGGTTAAAAAATGATTGTTTCCATCCACTGAATATAACATTGACGGCATCATATTGATACCTGCCATAGTTGCCAACTTATAATAAGTCATTTCTAATTCTGCCGAACAATATTCGGAGTTACCAAATTTGAGAAGATAATAGTCATATCCTTCCAAAGCTGCAATTTGACCGCTTCGTATCTCTCCTGTTTCTCTGTTTATCGCAATAATCGCTTTCGGCTGACGCCCCCCAGCGGATGTACCTACAGTCAACAAAGATTGCATGGTTATGGACTCCTCCGGCATAATACGGGCATTCTCCCTTTCTACAAAAATGCGTTCTGCCAAATCTGCCAACGACTTAACATCTATTTTTTCTGTTCTTCGCTCCCTGTTAGTTTCCGGAATAAATTCTAACGCTCCCATTCCTCGTCTGCCAATAAACGAGAGCTTATCCAACGGATTTATCTCTGAATTGGATATTTTTTGCTGTTGACGCCATAAATCAAACAATTGGTTACCCCAGGCATCAGGCAATGAATCTGCGACAAATGCCGGAAGCTTCTGGTAAATCTTGGCATCTTCACCCCAAACAGGCAACAGCCCTCTGGTACCATCAACAGGTGCAACCAAAGGGGATATATTCAATCCTTTTCTGATAAAATCGGGATTATATGTGAAATAAGAAAGATGTCGGCGTTCATCCCAAGCCAAGCGACCAATTTCTTCTTCCCAAAGTATTATTTTTAACGACTTCATCATATCTGTATGTCTTATTTAGAGTGTCTGATTCGTTGCGCTTTTTTCTCATTTTCACGCATAAGATAAGGCGATTCGGGCAATTCCGGCAAAATATCGTCTAAAGAATTAATCTGACCTACCACCTTCAACAAGAGAATAAATGTTGACAATGAAAGATTGCCTGCCGTACCATTTTCAAACTTGTGTATGGTAGTCAGTCCGACACCTGAGAGTTCCGACACTTCTTTTTGTGTCAGATTGCACCGCATTCTATATTCCTTAAAACGAGTCCCCAACATGCGTACTAGCTCAGGAGTGGAGTATTCAAACAAATCTTTCATATTTATATATCATTATACTGATAATTAAATACTATATATCGCCATTATATTCACTGTATTGATATTTACAATACAAAAGTAGTAATATGTTTTGAAATAGCCAACGAATGCGCATAATTATTGACTTGCCAAAAGAAAAAGATACTCAACTTGACTTTAATGACCGTTATTATATACACGGGCAATAAAGTTAAGTCAAACAGAGGGAAAAGAAAGATTTACCCGACTGATTTTTCTTTTCGCCAGCAATCGGTATAAGTCACTTCGTATTCAATCTTGGAGAAATAATCTGCGGTATAATCACAACATAATAACAGATGAAGCACCCTACAACATCTTTCGAAATATCATTGAAAGACTTACAAAATTACACCCAAAATCGCCTTTTTTATCAAAGTCTTCTCATTTGTTTCCTTGTACCGGAAAAACGCATTATCTTTGCAAAAGTTCAGCGCAGGAAAAGGGGCAAAATCAGACTTTCCTACCATTTAAGTTTCAAACTATTGGTAGTCAATTGGTCTAACATGCTGCGTCGGTATCCAAAAGCCGCCATTGTCTAACGTTTGCGCCGGCTCAGAATCCTCAAAGCGGAACTCTACCCCGTCCGGATTCGCCGTGTTCGCCAGCTGTACACGTACAGCCATGCCCTTCGTGAAGTTCTCGATATTGAAATTCAAGCTCCAAGTAGCCATCGGATCCCACTTGTAGATAAAGCTATAAGCTACAGGATCCAGAGTATTGGAAAACCGTACCTCCCCTTCCGCCTGGCTCTGTCGAGCCCCGGGTGTCATTCCCGCCGGGCTCGCCGACCCGGCCATACCCCAAGCCAGTCCATGCCCCGGCCATGCGGCGCATAAACATAAGACCATCGCGATGAGCGACAACCTCATACTAATTCCTCGTAAAATTGTTTTCATAAGCAATAAATTTATAGATAGGTGTTTTTACATTCGTAATGCGTATCGACATCTCCCCTATGATAAGACATCGATACGCTAGCCAGAAAGATATTCCCGCCGGTGGCCCGGATACGCTAGCCGTCCCAAGCCCCGGCGGGGATATGCCAGAGGAGCCGGATCAGATCTCATCCGGGCTCTCGGAATCGCCGCCACCGCCCTGTCCGGGATCGGTGGTCTTTGCGTCGGCCGGCAGCTCCACCCAGAAGATGTTGTCGCTGATCAGCGAGCGGACCATGTTGCGTCCGCTGCCGCTCCTGCGAGCCTCGGGGATGAAGCGCACGCGTACGCCGGCGATCTGCGCGGCGCTCACGTCCTTCTCGTCCGCTACCCCGTTCTTGATCGTATTGGCGGTGTAGTAGAACGTGCCCAGGCCGTCCATCTTCACTGTACGGCCTTGCGCCATATAATCGGCCAAGACACCCGCGAGGTCCTTCAAGACGGCGTACGTGTCCGCACGGCTCACGGTGGAGATCTGCGCCAAGCGGTCCGCCACCTCATCGGTGTTGACCGGCTTGCCTACCGTAACGGCCATGGGATACCACAGTCCGTTGACTTTCTGCTTCTTTTTCTTATAAAATGCCATAATGTCATTTTTAAAGGTTAATGGCTACCTGCCGGAAAGGGGAAAATGAGACTCCGGCACCGAACCCCGTCCGGTCCGACACCGAACGAGGTCTGGTGTCGGACTGAACAGGGTCTGGTGTCGGACCTGTCAAAACAGCCTTTTTCAAGGCGGGAGACCACCTTCCCGGCTTGCTGCCAAGATGTCGTGCGCCGGGATTCTCTCGCCATTCCCGGCTTAGCGTGTCGTGTCGGTGGGATGACCTTTCCCGCATAGGCTGTCCGCAAACACGACGAGCCGGTCCGCGGAGGAAATCCTCCACGAACCGGCTCGTCGTACAAACAGAATATATATAGGTCAGCTTGCTTGTTACACAATTATTCCGATTTATCAAGTGCGTACTGATAAAAAAGGTTAACATTATATATCCATCACACATTATCATATGATTTTCATATACTCTTTTAATGAATAAGACGTAGTAAATATAAGAAATAAAAAAATATGTAATAAAGGCCTGCACGCCCCACCCCCCAAAATTCATGCTTATTATGTGTATATAGCGGATAAGCGATTAAAAATAGCGGTTATGTGACATAAATAAATTTGAATACCATTTTAAGGGAATGGAGGCGGGGCATGCCCCGCCTCTACAACTGGGTAATAAGTTAATCCTATAGACCTACTTTTTTCCTTACCAAATATCTTATTACATGGAAATTATTCCATACATTTGCCACAGTACTAATTAATAACGATTACGACTATGACAAAATTAAGCAACATCCCCGCCAAGGAAACTACGGCCAAGACCGCAAAGACACGTAAGACCAAGACCGGACCCGCAAAGCTCAAGTGGGATCCTACCAAGCCGATGCAATTCACCCAAGAAGAGATCTGGGAACATATCCATGAGATTGAGAAGGGACCGTTCCTAACCCTAGATGAAGGTTTTAAACGTTTTGAGGCATGGAAGCAAGACCTACTCAAAAGCAGGTTATAACCAGTAGTTTATTTTGGGAAAGTTACGATAATGTATATGTTCAAGGCCTTGACTTATTTGGATTCTACCAAGCGGAATTATACGCTAACAAGATAAAATCCATCTTATACGAGTTAGACCAAACCTATCCTTATTATCCCGAATGCCGACACCTAGCCACGAAAAGCCGCATGTACCGGAACATCATCCTAGATTCACACCTTATCATCTACCGCATCACCGAGGAACGCATCGAGGTACTGGACATCGTCGATTCCGCATCCAGCATGCGAAAGATCAAGAAAACAAAGAATATCCACATCGAATAACACAAAGAAAGGCGAGCCACCCGTAAGTGACCCGCCTCTTTTTGCTGATATATAAGGATTAAGATTGGATTAGTTGTTCTCCGGACGAAGCTTGCGTACAGTAACAGCTGTCTGCCACATCTCGCTCTCGCGCAATGCCTTCAATTCAGCCTCCAATTTCTCACGATAATCCGGCTTGGAGTTAGAGTCGATAGAGATCTGAGCCTCGTTACCGCATTTTACGTTCGCGTACAATTTCTCGACAACCGGCTTGATTGCGTCGTGGAACGGACCCATCCAGTCCAAAGCGCCACGCTGGGCGGTAGTAGAGCAGTTCGCGTACATCCAGTCCATACCATTCTTGGCGAATAAAGGCATCAAGGATTGAGTCAACTCCTCGACCGTCTCGTTGAAAGCCTCGGAAGGAGTATGTCCATTCTCGCGCAATACCTCATACTGGGCCAACAACAAACCTTGGATAGCGCCCATCAAGGAACCACGCTCACCAGTCAAATCGGAAGTAGCCTCACGGATGAAAGTCGTCTCGAACAAGTAGCCGGAACCGATACCGATACCCAACGCCAACGTACGATCCATCGCCTTGCCAGTAGCGTCTTGATAGATAGCGAAAGAAGAGTTCAAGCCACGACCCTCAAGGAACATGGAACGCAAAGACGTACCAGACCCCTTCGGAGCGACCATGATCACGTC
The DNA here is from genome assembly GCF_023656845.1 of Parabacteroides sp. Y3-G-102. Classification (NCBI taxonomy): domain Bacteria; kingdom Pseudomonadati; phylum Bacteroidota; class Bacteroidia; order Bacteroidales; family Tannerellaceae; genus Parabacteroides; species Parabacteroides sp. Y3-G-102. The sequence continues at coordinate 121,501 of NZ_JAMOKU010000009.1, forward strand.
AATATCCGCGGGAGGAACAACGCCCGTACGATCGTTCCAAGTGATCGCGAAACCATGAGAGAAATACAGGGCCTTGCCAGCTGTCAAATAAGGCTTCATCGTAGGCCATACAGACATTACGGCAGCGTCGGACAACAAGCACATGATGATCGTGGCCTTGTCGCAAGCCTCCTCGATACCGAACAGAGTCTCACCCGGAACCCATCCGTCCTCAACCGCTTTATCGTAAGTCTTACCTTGGCGCTGGCCAACGATTACGTTGAAGCCATTGTCACGAAGGTTCAATGACTGTCCCGGTCCCTGTACGCCATAGCCGATAACAGCGATTGTCTCATCTTTTAATATCTCTCTTGCCTTTTCCAACGGAAATTCCTCGCGGGTCATTACATTCTCTACAACACCGCCAAAATTCATTTGTGCCATTTTCTTTTTAACTATTAATGTTTAAAAACCTATTTATGTATCTCTTTTATTATCTCCAAGTAACCGCCGCACGACAGATCGCCTTTCCCTCATGGCAAATAGCCATGTCTTGCTTATCGGGAGCGGACTCCGCCTTATGAAGCGTAAGCGGCATACCTTGTTTACCCTCGGATTGGTAGGCGATCTCCAGACGGCCGATCTCACGGGTCTTGAACTGGTCGATATCGAACAAATCCAAAAGATGCTCGATATACTTCACGCTATTGAAGTGACCGTTGATATCCAAGTCGCTGTATTTGATCGAATACGGGATTCCCTCCGCCTTATTCTCCGCCGGCATGATCTTGCCCGGCTTCTCGATCGGGCACGGACGCTCGTCGATATATTTGCCCAATGCCTCTATATCCAATAAGGTAGGACGGCGGGTCTCCACGTCGATAGCCGCCCAAATAGAACGGGCGAATCCAAAGGTTTTCCCATTCTCATCCGCCAGCTCGAAACAACGACTGGTGAAGAGGCGTCCGACCTCATCGATCCAAGTGTATAGATTAATCTTATCGAAGGCGGTAGGATATTCCTTCATCTCGATAGCCAGACGGGACAACACCCAAGCCGTATGACGCTCCGACATATCATTGAAACCGAACCCACGCTCTCCGGCATGGCTGGAAGCGGCGTGAATCAAATAGTTACCAATCATAGGGAGCGTTACACGTCCCCTGAAATCCATCAAATACGGCTCCGCCACGAAATGAAATAATCCTACTTTCTCCATATCTTATTATTGTTGCTTTTCATGTAACTTTCGCTCCATATCGGCCAACATATCGCTCAAGCGCTCCACCTTGCTCTTCGTGATAGCCACACGTCCGGAGCGGATGAATTGCAGGACACCGATCGTCTCGCTCAACTCATTGAACAAGGCTTGTGTCTCGTCATAGTGGCCACTCTTCTCCAACACCACGCAGGTCTCGTTCATCTCCAAGATACGAGCGTTGTATTTACGGATCAATCCCTCCACGGTTCCCATCTTGATGAAAAGCTCGGTACTTAGCTTATAAAGGGCGATCTCTTGATAAACCAGATCCTCATCCGTATTATAATAAGCCTTCAAGATATCCACACGTTTATCGATCTGTTTCACCACCTTATCGATCATATCCTCATCGGCGAATGTCGTGATCGTAAACTTATGGATGCCCTTGATAGCGGACGGAGAGACGGACAGAGTCTCGATGTTCAGCTGTCGGCGTGTAAAGATAATCGTTATCTGGTTCAAAAGACCTACGATATTCTCTGAAAAGATAATAACGGTATATAATTTCTTTGTTGTCATAGCTTCATCTCCTCCTTATTTCTCGTCTCCCATAATCATGTTTGTCACGCTTCCCCCGGCAGGAACCATCGGATATACCATTCCGCAAGTCTCCACGTTAGCGACCAACACGTAAGCGCCGTCGTGGTTTAGCATCTCAGCGATAGCGTCGTCCAATTCCTCCCGCTTTTCAACGGCACGGCCGGCGATACCATAGGCCTTGGCGATCGCCACGAAATCCGGATTCTCCATGATGGTGTTTGAATAACGCTCGTGGAAGAACAATTCTTGCCACTGACGTACCATACCTAAGAAGTTATTATTAAGAATGATAATCTTCACGTTCAGTTTCTCCTGCATGATGGTACCCAATTCCTGAATCGTCATCTGCATACCCCCATCACCGGTAAAGAAGCAGACCGTACGGTCCGGAGCCCCGAACTTTGCGCCCATAGCGGCCGGCAGACCAAATCCCATCGTACCTAAACCTCCGGAAGTCACCACGCTACGGGTTTGTTTATATTTGAAATAGCGGACGCCCATCATCTGGTTCTGCCCAACGTCGGTCACCAATACAGCGTCGTTACCGGTCGCCTCGGAAACCTTACGGACTACCTCGCCCATTTTCAGTTGGCCCTCGGTCGGATACAATTCCTTCTCGATTACCTTATCGTATTCCTCTTTCTCGTCCCGATCGAACTCGGCATTCCATTCCGGACGTTTACGTTCTTCCAGCAACGCCGTGATCATCGGTATCGTGTGCTTGGCATTCCCCAGCACCTTTACGTCCACGGCAACATTCTTGCCGATTTCCGAGTTGTCGATATCCAGATGGATAATCTTGGCTTGCTTAGCGTATGTCTTTAAATCGCCAGTCACACGGTCGTCGAAACGCATACCGATAGCGATCAATACATCACACTCATTCGTTTTCCGGTTCGGCCCTACGTTTCCATGCATGCCGAGCATTCCCTTGTTCAATGGGAAATCGGTTGGCAACGCGGATAAGCCCAATACCGTAGATCCGGCAGGTATATCATTCTTTTGGAGAAACGCTTTCAATTCCTCTTCCGCACCGCCTAACAATACTCCCTGCCCGACCAGACAGAAGGGTTTCTTCGCCTCATTGATTAAATCGGCGGCGGCCTTGATACGATCCTTATTGATATCCGGCTCCGGTTGATAACTACGTACGTAATCGACCTTCTTATATTCATATTCCACCAACCCTACTTGCGCGTCCTTCGCTAAATCCAGCACAACTGGACCCGGACGGCCTGTAGAAGCGATATAAAAAGCACGAGAAACAGCCCATGCGATCTCCTCCGGCTTGCGGATTTGATAAGCCCATTTCGTGATCGGTTGCGTGATGCCAATCACGTCGACTTCCTGAAAAGCATCGGTTCCCAACAACGGCGAGGGTACTTGACCGGCGATTACGACCATTGGCGTACTATCCATCAGCGCATCAGCGATACCCGTGATGGTATTCGTAGCGCCCGGGCCGGAAGTAACCAACGTCACTCCTACCTTGCCGGATACACGGGCATATCCTTGAGCCGCATGGGTAGCGCCTTGCTCGTGGCGCACCAATACATGCCTCAACTGGTCCCTATAATCATATAAACTGTCGTAAATAGGTATCGCCTGTCCTCCGGGATAACCGAAGATAGTATCTACTCCTTCAGCAATCAACGCTTTCAGCAAAGCTTCCGAACCGGTTATCTTTTGTTTCTCCATAAGAAATAACGTGTTTAATGTATATTATTGGCTTTAATCTTCAACAATCCTTACACCTCCCTTATCGGCGGAGCTAACCATCTTCCCGTACGCTCTCAACGCTTTCGAGACCTCACGCTGACGCGTCGGCGGCGTAAAGGCTTTCTTTCCACGTGCCTCTTCCGCTTTACGGCGCTCGGCCAACTCCTCGTCGCTCAACCGCACGTTGATGGAACGTTCCGGGATATTGATCTCGATGATATCCCCGTCTCTCACCAGTCCGATAGCGCCACCGGAAGCGGCCTCGGGAGAGATATGCCCGATAGAAAGACCGGACGTACCGCCACTGAAACGACCATCCGTGATCAAGGCGCACTCCTTACCTAAGTGACGGCTCTTTATATAAGAGGTAGGATATAACATCTCTTGCATTCCCGGCCCCCCTTTCGGACCCTCATACGTGATGACGACCACATCGCCTGAAACGACCTTGCCTCCTAAAATGCCCTCGCAAGCGGCATCCTGTGAATCGAAGACTTTCGCCGGGCCGGAGAATTTCCAAATACTCTCATCCACACCGGCGGTTTTTACAACACATCCGTCCAAGGCGATATTCCCTCTCAAAACAGCCAAGCCGCCATCCTTGGAATAAGCGTGCTCCACGTCACGGATACAACCTTCGGCACGATCCGTATCTAATTCCTTATAATAAGATTCTTGGGAGCCCATCTGGATACTGAACCGATGAGCGGGAGCGCTCTTGTATTTACGAATCGCCTCCTCCATTACGTTCGGGGAAGTGACGGCGTATTTATCAACAGCCTCGGCCAAGGTCAGGCCGTCCGCACGTCTCGTGCTGCCATCCACAAGCCCGGCTTTCATCAACTCGTTCATGATACCGAGGATTCCACCGGCACGGTTTACGTCTTGTACATGATAAGTGTGCGTATTCGGGGCTACCTTACACAGGCAAGGAGTCTTGCGGGATAACATATCGATATCCTCCATATGAAAATCGGCGCCGGCTTCTTGTGCCACGGCCAATAAGTGAAGCACTGTATTGGTAGACCCCCCCATGGCGATATCCAGCGACATGGCGTTCAAGAAAGCCTGACGGGTAGCGATGTTGCGAGGTAACACGGAATCATCCCCGTCACGATAGTATTTGTAAGCGTTCTCAACGATTTGCTTAGCCGCATCACGGAAAAGTTGGATACGGTTCTTATGGGTAGCCACGATCGTCCCGTTACCCGGAAGCGCCAGACCGATCGCCTCGTTCAAGCAGTTCATAGAGTTAGCGGTAAACATACCGGAACAACAACCGCAACCCGGACACGCATGGCGTTCCACCTGCTCGATACGCTCATCGCTTACCGATGTATCGGCAGACTCAATCATCGCGTCGATCAAATCAAGATGGCGGCCATCCAGCTCACCTGCCTCCATCGGGCCACCGGACACGAACACCGTCGGGATATTTAATCGCATGGAAGCCATAAGCATACCCGGCGTGATCTTATCGCAATTGCTGATGCAAACCATAGCGTCCGCCTTATGGGCATTTACCATATATTCCACGCTGTCCGCGATAATGTCGCGTGAAGGAAGCGAGTAAAGCATCCCATCGTGCCCCATAGCGATACCGTCGTCGATAGCGATCGTATTAAATTCAGCGGCGAAACAACCTTGTTTCTCGATCTCGGCCTTGACCAATTGCCCGATCTCATGCAAATGCGTATGCCCCGGCACGAACTGGGTAAATGAATTTACGATAGCGATAATAGGCTTGCCGAACTGTTCCTCTTTCATCCCGTTGGCACGCCATAGCGCACGGGCTCCGGCCATCCTACGACCTTCGGTGCTAAATGAGCTTCTTAACGGATTCTTCATCTCTTTCCTATTTTTTGTTCGTAGAGTGCTTTATCCACGCCTCTACCTTGATTTATTTATAATAAAAAAGCCTTTCCCTATATGGAGAAAGGCTTAAGAAATATCTCTACGACTTCACAACTTCTTACACACCTTTCTCCTTACCTACTAATGACTAGAAGGACCACCACGAGAATAATATGCAATACGTTGTTCATCATCTTTTCTTATTGTCTTTGTTTGTTTGACGCTGCAAATGTAGAACAATAATTGATATGCGCAAAGGATTTAAAAGAAAATTCTTCATTTTTCTTTCAATTCTCAAGCAAATACCATTTTAGGATTGCATTTTAACAGGAGCAAGAGTGTATTACTTAGGAATCGGAAGGTATAGAAGGGAAAAAACTTCGATTTCCAAACAGAAACAGTAAAAAGACAAATGTTATCTAAAACAGATTCCAGATAACATTTTTATCAGATAACACGACTTACGATAACACGTATCTCATAAGAAAATCCTATTCTAGCGATAAAAAAGATACATATAAACTCTAAATCACATATTTATTAACACTTGTAGACTATAAATAGCCTTGAAAAAATTCATAATAGTGTTCTAGAAAAAACATAAGGAAGTTTTCTGAAGAACATAAGGAAGAAATTTCATCAAGTATCGGACTAAATTTTGTTAACATTCGAATGAAAATCACCTAAAATCAAGACTAAATCCGGCATAACCCACGCTAGAAGCAGCTCAAGCAAAGACATTTTCAAAATGACTTTCAGACAGAGAAAGCCTTAAATACTCAACCGATAGACAGCTATTCAAACATCAATCATAAAAAAGACCAACAACACCTGCATTCAAACATCATTCTGATTTACACAACCATCAAATGCTTGCGCTTTTTCCGTGCGACCAAGCCCCCGCCCCATAATTCATCACCCACAGAGAGCAATAATAACACTTTGACATTTTGCCAGTTCACGGTTTGATAAGCCATTTAAGTAAACGATTCATTAAATATATCGCCGATTTCCTAATATACAGCATTTCATACTTTGATTTGGATAAACAATAAATATAATAATTTGTATCTTTGACCCCAATAGCAATTAAGAAACTGATCGTTAATAAAAATATGAAACACTACAACTTCGACGAAGTTATCGAACGGCATGGGACGAGTTGCGTGAAATTCGACCGTTTGAAAGAGATGTTCGGTGACGAGAATCTGATACCACTATGGGTGGCGGATATGGATTTCCGCACACCGGACTTTATTGTAGAGGCCCTGAAGAAACGTTGTGAGCACGAGATATTCGGCTATACATTCGGCTCCGACGAGTATTACGAGAGTATCATCAATTGGGTACACTACAAACATAACTGGAAAATACAACGGGAATGGATCAGCTATATCCCGGGAATCGTAAAGGGAATCGCTTTCGCTATCCAATGCTTTACGCAAAAAGGAGATAAGGTCATCATCCAGCCCCCTGTTTATCATCCGTTCCGCATCGTTCCGGAGAAAATGAAGCGTGAGGTCGTTTATAATCCGCTAAAGATGGTAGACGGCATCTATGAGATGGATTTCGATCATCTTGAATCTATTATAGATGATAAATGCAAGGTATTGATCCTCTGCAACCCTCACAATCCGGGCGGGATCGTCTGGAAAAAGGAAACCTTGGTCCGATTGGCCGAGATTTGCACCAAGCACAATATTTTGGTTATCTCCGATGAGATTCATGCGGAAATGGCCTATCCTCAGTATACGCATTATCCATTTGCCTCCGTATCGGATACTGCCGCTTCTTGCAGCGTAACTTTCATGGCACCGAGCAAGACGTTCAATATCGCCGGTATCGTGACTTCCTACGCAATCGTACCCAATGATCGCATCCGGGAAGAATTTTACTCTTTCCTTGAGGCCGGAGAGTTTGGCGATGGCACGATCTTCGCTTATACGGCGACAACCGCCGCTTACACCTATGGCGCCGAATGGTTGCAACAAATGCGAATGTATATCATGGAGAATGTACGTTTCGTGGAAGAGTTCATGAAACTACATCTCCCCAAGATAAAAGTTTACCAGCCCCAAGCCTCCTTCCTCGTTTGGTTGGATTGCAGGGAACTGGAATTAAGTCAAGATGAACTCGTACACCTGTTCAAAGACAAAGCCGGACTAGCGCTGAACGACGGAAGTATCTTCGGTCCCGGGGGAGAAGGCCATATGCGTTTGAACATTGGTTGCCCCCGCTCTGTTTTAGATAAAGCGATGAACGCTCTTAAAAAGGCGGTGGATAAGAAATAAAATCGTATCTTTGCGAGCATTTCTATACATATTTAAAATACAAGACAAATGAAAATTACAGCAAACAAATACGTTGCGGTTACATACGACCTGAACGTTGGCGAAGGTGAAGAACGTGAGTTAATGGAAAAAGCGACGGTCGAGGCTCCTTTGAAATTCATCTACGGAACAGGCATGATGCTTCCGGCATTCGAGAAAGCCTTGAACGGGCTGGAAGTAGGTGGCACGTTCAACTTCTCCATCGAGCCAGCCGAGGCTTATGGCGAATATAACGAGGAGCACGTATTGGATCTTCCGAAGAATATCTTCGAGGTGGACGGTAAATTCGACGCCGAGATGATCAAGGAAGGTAATACCGTACCGATGATGGATTCTAATGGCAACCGTATGAACGGCTCTGTATTGGAAGTGAAGGATGATATCGTGGTAATGGACTTCAACCATCCGTTGGCTGGCGAGACTTTGCATTTCAGCGGCGAGGTAATCGACGTACACGAACCGACAGCGGAAGAGATCGCAGCCTTCTCCGCTCCCGCAGGTGGATGTAGTTGCGGTTGCGACGATTGCGGTAGCGATTGTGGCGATAACCACGAGGGTGGTTGTGGTTGTGGTGGATGCCACTAAATAATGGGAAATTGAGAATTGAAAATTGAAAATTAGGAGAAGTGCCTAATCATCGGCTTTTGATTCTCAATTTTCAGTTTTCAATTTTCAATTAGACAAAACGGTGAATACTTTTGGTAATATTTATAGATTAACATCGTTCGGCGAATCGCACGGCCCCGGTATCGGCGGCGTGATCGACGGATGCCCAGCCGGGATCGAATTAGATACGGCATTCATCCAGCAAGAGCTGAACCGTCGTAAACCGGGACAATCCCGTATCACGACCCCCCGTAAAGAGGATGATGAGGTACAATTTCTTTCCGGCATCTACGAGGGAAAGACAACCGGTACGCCGATAGGTTTCATCATCTGGAACAAAAACCAACATTCCTCGGACTATGACAATATGAAAACGGTTTACCGTCCTTCCCATGCTGATTATACCTATCAAACGAAATATGGAATCCGTGATCCCCGTGGAGGTGGACGTTCGTCCGCCCGGGAAACGATCGCTCGTTGCGTGGCTGGGGCCATCGCTAAACTCGCCCTTAAGCAATACGGCATACAGATCCAAGCTTATACCTCGCAGGTCGGCCCGATCCAATTAGCGGGTAGTTACCAAGATTATGATTTAAGCTTGACGGAGGAGAGCGACGTACGTTGCCCGGACCCGAAGACCGCCTCAGAGATGGAAACCTTGATCGCCGAGGTCAAATCAAAAGGAGATACGATCGGCGGTATTATTACCTGTGTGGCGAAAGGGGTTCCCGTCGGATTGGGAGAGCCTGTGTTCGGCAAGTTACATGCCGCGTTGGGACATGCGATGCTTACGATCAACGCCGTGAAGGGCTTCGAGTATGGAGACGGATTCAACGCCGCCTTCTTCCGCGGATCGGAAAGGAACGATCGCTTTTTCAATGATAACGGGCATATCAATACTCGTACCAATAATTCCGGCGGTATCCAAGGAGGGATCTCCAACGGACAAGATATTTATTTCCGGGTAGCCTTTAAATCGGTCGCTACGATCTTGATGGAACAAGAAACGGTTAACATGGAGGGAGAGGATACGATATTAAAGGCACGCGGACGTCATGATCCATGCGTATTGCCTCGTGCGGTACCTATCGTCGAGTCTATGACCGCCATGACTTTATTGGATTATTTATTGATCCAGAAGACACGGGAAAACTTTTAAGACTAATTCTATATGGCTTGGATTCTGTTAATTATAGCCGGATTATTCGAGATCGGCTGGCCGCTGGGCTTTAAATTAGCAAGTATGCATTCCAAATATTTTATTTGGTTTATAGGTTTATCGATCTTATCCATGGGCTTAAGCGGTTATTTCTTATATCTCGCCCAGAAAAGCATCCCGATCGGTACGGCTTATGTAATCTGGACCGGGATCGGGGCTATAGGGACTGTTCTTCTTGGAATCTTGTTTTTCCATGATTCCGCGAATATATTCAGATTATTGTTCTTATCCTTGATATTGATAGGGATCGTCGGCCTGAAATTAGTCCATTAATCCGGGAGAAAAACACCAGTATTCGCATAGCCTCACGGCAGTATCGGTGTGAACTTACGCCAGTATAGGCGTAGGGCTATGCGGATACCGGCGTTAAACGATGCGGTTATTCATGATGGTAAGGCTCGTTATTCAAGATCGTCATCGCCCGGTAAATCTGCTCGATAAAGATCAATCGGATCATCTGGTGGGAAAAAGTCATCTTGCTCAACGAGATCTTTTCCGATGCCGCCTTATACACGGCCTCACTAAAACCGTAAGGACCGCCCACCACAAATACCAAGCGTTTCGGGACCGTATGCATTTTCTTTTCCAGATAAGTAGAAAATTGCATGGAGGTGAACTCCTTCCCTTTCTCGTCCAGCAACACCAAATAATCGCCGGGCTGCAAAGCCTTTAAAATCAATTCGCCCTCTTTCTCCTTTTGCTGCGCCTCTGAGAGGTTCTTCACGTTCTTTATATCCGGTATGACTTCCATTTCAAAGGGTATATAATGCGTCAAGCGATTTTTATACTCATTGATAGCCTCCACAAAATAACCGGCATCCGTCTTACCAATCACAATCAGTCCAATCTTCATCTACTTACATTTACAGGTTTAGAAAGGCTAAGTTACAAGAAAAATACATACCTTTGCCACTAATTACTCAATAAAATAAAGAAAGCTTATGAAACGACTCTTACTTACATTCGCCTTGATATTCGCATTCGTATGTGCGCAGGCGGCGGATATTACCAGTATATCAAATGCTTTCAAGGCAGGAAATGCCTCCTCTCTATCCGGTGCTATGGATAAGGTGGTGGATGTAGCCTTGCCCGGTTCCTCTAAGAAATGTAACGGAAGTGAGGCCGTCTCTATGTTGTCCTCATTTTTCAGTTCGAATAAGCCTTCCGGATTCTCGGTCGTACATCATGCGGATAAAAAGGAAAGCGGTTTCCTTGTCGGAAAGCTTCCGACGTCTTCCGGTGAGTACCGTGTAAACATCACGTACCGTGCCGAAGGGAATACAGCGATTATACAATCAATCAGAATAGAATAAAAGATGGACAAACTTATTGACGACTTAATCAAATTAGCGTTTGCCGAGGATATTGGCGATGGTGATCATACCACCTTATGTTGCATCCCCGAGACTGCGATGGGGAAAAGCCAGCTGATCATCAAGGAAGATGGCGTATTGGCCGGCGTGGAAATGGCTAAACGTATCTTCCACGACTTCGATCCGGAACTGAAAATGACCGTCTTTATACAAGACGGAGCCGAAGTGAAAAAAGGGGATATAGCGTTCGTGGTGGAAGGTAAGATCCAATCCTTATTGCAGACCGAGCGGTTGATGCTGAACGTTATGCAACGCATGAGCGGTATCGCTACTACGACCCGTAAATACGCCAAGGCGTTGGAAGGCACCAAGACACACGTTTTGGATACTCGCAAGACAACTCCCGGTATGCGTATGATCGAGAAAGAGGCCGTACGTATCGGTGGCGGCATGAACCATCGCATCGGTTTGTTCGATATGATCTTATTGAAAGATAATCATGTGGATTTCGCCGGCGGCATCGAGCAAGCGATCACACGTGCGCAAAACTATCTGAAAGAGAAAGGAAAGAGCCTAAAGATCGAGATCGAGGTTCGTAACTTCGACGAGTTGGAACAAGCCATGAAAGTAGGCGGTATCGATCGTATCATGTTGGATAATTTCAATATCGAGAATACAAAAGAAGCGGTTCGCCGCATCAACGGACGTTTCGAGGTAGAGTCTTCCGGCGGTATCACGTTCGACACATTACGTGATTACGCGGAATGTGGCGTAGACTTCATCTCCGTAGGGGCTTTGACTCACTCCGTGAAGAGCTTGGATATGAGCTTCAAAGCCTGCTAAAACGAAAAACGATCATTCTATAAAAAAACAGCCTTGAGAAGATCAACTTCTTGAGGCTGTTTTTCTATATCTACCCTATTATCTTGATTCACTATCATTTCTGATAGAACTATTATCATTTTTAAAACATTGCCATTCCTTCCTTTCCCGTACTTTTAAGAACAAATTATTCAACCTAAAAATAGTATCATGAAAGAATTGAAAATGTTTATAGATGGCAGATTCATTGAGAATGAGTCTGGGAAATGGATCAAGGTATTGAATCCTTCTACCGAAGAGGTTATTTCACTGATGCCCGACGGGACGGTTGAAGATGCCAGAAAAGCGATCGATGCCGCAGAGAAAGCGCAGAATCAATGGGAAAGAACACCCTCTATAGAAAGGGCGGCTTATCTGACAAAGATAGCGGCAGGCATCCGTAAGAGAGAGAAGGAACTGACCGACATCATCGTCCGTGAAGGAGGCAAAACCCAAGGACTCGCCAATGTTGAAGTTCTTTTTACCGCGGATTATATGGATTACATGGCAGGCTGGGCCCGTCGGTACGAAGGGGAAATCATTCCCAGTGACCGCCCTCATGAAAACATTTTCTTATTTAAGAGACCGATTGGAGTAACGACAGGTATCCTACCTTGGAATTTCCCATTCTTTCTAGTCGCTCGTAAAGCCGCTCCGGCCTTGATCACCGGAAATACGATCGTGATAAAACCTAGCCAGCTTACGCCAGAGAACGCATACGTATTCGCACAGATCGTGGAGGAGGCAGGTTTGCCTGCCGGTGTTTTCAATCTGGTAAATGGACGGGGTAGCGTGATTGGGCATGAACTCGCGGCGAATCCGAAAGTAGGTATGGTTAGTCTGACTGGAAGCGTGGGAGCCGGACAACAAACCATGTCCGCTGCCGCTCCTAATATCACGAAAGTTTCTCTGGAGTTAGGAGGTAAAGCCCCGGCTATCGTGATGAAGGACGCAGATATCGATCTTGCTGTTAAGTCTATTATTGCCTCTCGTGTGATCAATACCGGACAGGTATGTAATTGTGCCGAACGGGTTTATGTAGACAAAGCGATAAAAGAGACCTTCATGGAAAAACTAGTCGCCGGCATGAAGCAGGTAAAAGTAGGAAACCCCAATGAGGTCGCGGATCTGGATATGGGACCGCTTATTGAAGCCAGCGCATTGGAGTCTATGGAGAAAAAAGTAGAGAGAGCGATCCAGCAAGGTGCTAGGCTACTGTGTGGCGGGCATAGGATCGGTACAAAAGGATATTTCTTCGAACCGACCGTTTTGGATTGTGTTACACAGAAAATGGATATCATACAAGAAGAGACTTTTGGCCCCATACTGCCGGTTGTCGAATATTCAGATATCAACGACGCTATCGCATGGGCGAATGATTGCGAATATGGATTGACATCTTCCGTATATACACAAAACTTGGATAACGCATTCAAGGTAATGCGTTCCTTAAAATTCGGGGAGACTTATATTAACCGTGAGAATTTTGAGGCTATGCAAGGCTTCCATGCGGGATGGCGTAAATCCGGAATCGGTGGCGCGGATGGAAAACATGGACTTGAGGAGTATTTGCAAACTCAAGTGGTTTATCTTGAGACAAAGGAATAAAAAATAAGACTAAAGATCCCTTCTTGGGATCTTTAGCATATCTACTTAATCTAACGTCAAATTAAATTCATCCCTCAAACGACCCAAGGTAGGATTTATCTTCATCAGCAACTCTAGCTTCTCCGTGGATGTATAAGCCAAATGCTTCTCATTTCCCTCTACGATCCGGACACGCATCTGGATACGGCTATTAGTAAGATGCTGGCGGAGAAATGGCAGGATATGGATCGCATTATTGATCAATTCCTCTTGCTGCCCCGGGTTATGTACGGCTACCTCGAAATAATAATTCTCTTGCAAGGTAGGCTTGCAATTGATCATCGTATTCTTAAGATACACTTTCTTGTCAATCGTTGCGGCGTAATTATCCCATTCACGAACCAAGGAATCATTGTCAAAGGGAGTTACTACCTCCTTTACGTTCGTTGTCGCTTGTTGAACGGTTTGTTGCTTAGGCTTCTCCACTCCGATCTCCTTCATGGAGATTCCCATCGGACGAGCCGTTCTACGAACCGGATTAGGCGCTGTAGACGGAGGTGGCGCAGGAACCGAGCTCGGCATGTGCGTACTCATAACTTGTGGAGCACCGGCCGCTGCCGTAACTGAAGGAGCTTGAGGCGGCTGTTGAGGCTTCCCGCTATTCACCGCTTGAGAAGCTGGATTCGTCCCGGCGATCGGCTCAATCAGCGCTTTTTTTTTATCGTCGGCGGCTACCTGTGTTAATTGACAGAGCTGAATCAACGTCAATTCCAATAAAAGACGCTTATTGCGGCTGGCACGATAATTCAAATCACACGTATTCGCTAGCTCTATCGCCTTGAACAGAAGTTGATCCGGACAATGTTTCGCCATCTCCTTATATCGTTCACGTATAGAAGCCCCCACCTCGAATAGCACCAAGGTGGACTCATCCCGGCATACCAATAAATCCCGGAAATGCCCGGCCAAACCGGTTATGATATTCTGCCCGTCGAATCCTTTGCCTAATATCTCGTTCAAGATCAATAAAGATGCCCGCACATTGCCAGATAAGATCGCATCCGTCAGACGAAAATAATACTCATAATCCAGCACGTTCAAGTTATCGATAACCGCTTGATACGTGATATTTCCATTCGTAAAACTTACCACTTGGTCAAAGATAGACAAAGCGTCGCGCATACCTCCATCCGCTTTCTGGGCGATCACGTTCAAGGCTTCCGGCTCCGCTGTTACCCCCTCTTGCGAAGAGACATATTGCAAATGCTCCACCATGTCGGCGATGGATATACGGGAGAAATCATAGATCTGACAACGGGAAAGGATCGTGGGAAGCACCTTGTGCTTCTCGGTCGTAGCCAAGATAAAGAGAGCATGATGCGGAGGTTCCTCCAATGTCTTCAAGAATGCGTTGAAAGCGGCGGTTGTCAACATATGGACCTCGTCAATAATGAAGACTTTGTATTTACCGATTGGAGGCGGGATACGCACTTGGTCGATCAAGGTACGGATATCGTCCACCGAGTTATTCGAGGCGGCATCCAGTTCATGGATATTGTAAGAACGCTGCTCATTGAAAGCCCGGCACGACTCGCACGCATTGCAAGCCTCGCCATCCGCCGTCGGATTCAAGCAATTGATTGTCTTCGCAAAGATACGGGCACACGAGGTCTTTCCTACTCCACGAGGACCGCAAAACAGATAAGCATGCGCTAATTTGTTACTTTGTATCGCGTTTTTCAGCGTAGTGGTAAGAGACTTCTGCCCTACTACACTCCGGAAAGTGGACGGGCGATATTTTCTTGCCGATACAATATAATTATCCATTCTCTGCTTTTTATTGATAAGACAAAGATAAACAAAATAATTCATTATCTTCGCGAAAACGATGTTTCGATGTCACGCATAAAAGAGTTTTACATAAAGTATCTATCGTGGATCAACGCTTATTGGTTGGTTACCATCGTGTTCCTTATCGTCACCTTTACGGTGGGCGATAGCAGCCTGTATAAACGCTATACGTACGACGAGAAAATACGCGGCTTGGAGAAAGAGATCAAACATTATCAAAAGGAGATCGAGATCAACAGCAAGAAATTAAACGACCTGCATACGGACAAGGAGGGACTGGAACGTTTCGCCCGTGAAGAGTATTTTATGAAAAGGTCGAACGAGGATGTTTTTATTATCAAGGACAAATAAATGAATCAACAAATCAGATCGATTATTTTCGGCGTAGCGGGATTACTCGTATTAGCCGGTGCCGTATTGTTTCTTACTCATTGGGCTGTCGCCCCTTATTTATTCGCTGCCGGTGCGGCGGGTATAGCCGTTTGCTATCTGACCCTTCCGGTTAAGGACTTGGACTTTCGTCGCCGTCGGCTCCACCGTTTCAACGTATTCGCCGGACTTCTAATGATCGTATCTTCCGGCTTTATGTTCAACAACCGTACCGAGTGGATCCTTTGCTTGAGCGTAGCCGCTATCTTACAAGTATATACCGCTTTCGTTACTCCTAAAGAGTAATTGGCCGCAAAACGCAGTGACATGATACAGATTTACTTCACACGTAATTAACAATTAAAAGAACGTGTGTAACATGTCAAACAAGTTAAGAGAACGTAAAAATTACAGCATGGAGTTCAAGCTCCGTATGCTGAAGGA
>NZ_JAMOKU010000090.1:0-4429 GCF_023656845.1 Parabacteroides sp. Y3-G-102
TTCCCCTATTGTTTTTCTTTTTCCGACAGTAAATCAACCACTTATCCGTAAAAAATCAATGACTTGTTATAAAGCATAACTTGTTTATATGCTTATCAGCTTTTTTTTTTAACTAAAAATTATGCTGAAATCCAATAACTTACACAATCTATTTAACACATTACTACGACTTTTTGAATGCTATTTAACACATTACTACGACTTTTTGAATGTTATTTTCCCTTCCAAATACGACTTTTTGAATGTTATTTTGCATCATCTACGATTTTCATTTGCACAAGTCGTAATTACTTATTATATTTGCGCAACATACTAATAATCAATAAAGGATGAAGAAAATCATAGTTCATTTTAAGAAAGAAGAATTTGAAAGGGTTAAAAACGCAATTTCTATCCTCGCAAAATTTTCTGAAATATACGCTCCTCACATAGATAAAGCCAACAGTATTTTATCCTTTCGTGTAGATGATGAAAACGAAACAACAGAAGAACAACAGTGTAACAGTCGTCAATAAAGACCAAATACAAAGCTATATTATGACGACAGCCAAGTATGACTTTTCCGTTTATGAGAAGCGCATACTTTATAGAATTGTAGAAATGGCTCAAGGTGAACTCCAAGGAGTTAGATTTGCAACTGATTGTAAAAAAATAGAACACACACTTTTTGATACCGTTCACATCACAATGCCTATTGCTTCATTGCTAAATGGAGAAAGTGATGAAAACTACACACGTGTAAAACAAGCACTGTTATCTCTACAAAAGAAAATCTTTACCTATGAGGATGAAAAAGAATGGATAAGCATTTCTATTATTGCATTGCCAAAGATAAAGAAGCGTTCATCTGTTGTATCATTCCAAATAGACTCACACATATGGGACTGCTGCTTAG
Source organism: Parabacteroides sp. Y3-G-102 (assembly GCF_023656845.1). NCBI lineage: Bacteria > Pseudomonadati > Bacteroidota > Bacteroidia > Bacteroidales > Tannerellaceae > Parabacteroides > Parabacteroides sp. Y3-G-102. The sequence continues at coordinate 896 of NZ_JAMOKU010000090.1, forward strand.
ATTTTTCAAAAGGGTTTCGCAAATACGAATTAGCCACTGCGATGAAGTTTAAGAGTGTATATTCTATGCGGTTCTACGAACTTTTAAGCGGTCAGAAAACAAAACTAATCTATCCACTTGAACAGCTCAAAGAAATGTTTAAAGTACAAGATAAATACGCAAAGACAAACGATTTTGTCCGGAAAGTAATTGAACCTGCAAAAAATGAGCTGGACGAACTAAGTCCTTATACATTCGAATGGTCCGCAAACAAGGAAGGGAAAAAAATTGTAAGTTTCAACTTCTATCCAATATTCAAGCCAGAGCATCGTGATGCAGAGCTATACAAAAAAGAGCTACAAAAGCAAACCGGGCTTTCATGGGATTTAGGTAGGCAAGTGATAAGTTACTTAAAAACATCTTTGGAGTTCTCCGATAAAGAAATCAAAAACAACCGGGATTTATTTGTAACAGCACAAATGGAACTTCCAGACATCATGACAGAACTCGCCATACTTAGAGGAAAATCAAGGACAAAAACAAATCCAAAAGGGTGGATTATAAATGCCCTTAAAGGGAAAATCAAGGATAAGTGACAAGATTACCCCGGCTGAAATATACCGGGGTAATCTTGTCAAATCAGAGGAACGATTTCCATTTCTACACCAAGCTCTTTCATCTGCCGCTGTATTTCCTCGCTGCTTAGTTTCTCTTTCGCCAGTACAAGCCCATGAAAGGCGTCCCAGCCTGCCGGCTTCGAAACGATACTACCGTTTAGGACGGCATGGGTGATTTCGCCGCCGGACTTCGCACCCTTGTTCAGTATGAAGAAGAACCGGGGTTCTTCGTGTTCCGCTGTTCCCATAATTCGTAAAGTTAGATGTTTATTTATTCCCCTTTTGTTCCCTTGCCTGCTCTTGGTAGTATTCATAATACTGCTTGTAGTTGTCCCGGTCTTTGGCTGCATCCGTCCAAAGATAGCACATGAAACAAGCGAACAATAGGGAGATAACAGCACAAAGGATTGAGTAGAACGAAATTCGTTTGTCCACATAACCGCCGTTTTTCATTCTATACCCCTGCCGTTCAAAGTCCGCCAATACGTTTTTTAGGCGATTTTCGGCACTTTCAAGGCTTTTCCCGTCTATTTGTACCTTTCGGGCTGTTGCGTCCTCTATGCGCTTCGTATAGACTTCAACACGCTTTAGTTCTTGATACACCAGTTCTACCGCAAGCTGCGGGTTTACCCTTGGCGTTGTGTCTTTTCTTTTCCGGGGGCTGTACTGTCCCTGCTTAACGTTGGAAGCTGCCGCTTCCGGGTGTGAGTTTGTTTCCATGAGATATGTTCATTGAGTTGCACTTCAGTTTGCTTTGTGTCCGCTCGATATGGGCGAGAGTGTAGCCTTTCCCTATCTCGCTTGCCTTATACTCCGTACCGCTTCGGGCTGTGACATAGTAGCCGTTAAGTTTCCCGGTGCTTGCCCTGGCTTCCCGGACTTTAAAACCTCTCTTACCAAGTTCTTCCTTGAATTTGGTAAAGTCAAAGCCCTGCATCTTCTTCAATACGCCGTCCATGGCTTCCTTGATTTCCGCTTTGTTGACTTTGCCAATGTCCTGCGACTGTACAAAGTTCCGTTCCTTGGCTATGGCATTGGCGGCTTCCGTTGCCTTTTTCCCTATCCAGTTGTCCCGGTACAGTTCCCCGGAAAGGGAAACCCGGTTTGCCAGTATGTGCAGGTGGGCTTGCTCTTTCTTGCTCTCCGTACCGCTGTGCCGGATGATGATGTACTGGTGGTTCGCCAACCCCATGCGCTGCATGAAGTCGTTACCAAGTTCCGCCCAGTCCGCATCCGTAAAGGTGGCGCTTTCCTCTATCGAGGGGCTGACCTCGAAACGTAGGCAGTTGTTTTTTACGTTCGGAAAATCAATGTGATACGGTTTCATTTCCTGCACCATTTCCGCACCAGTACACCCATAAAGTTCATGCCGGGCTATCTCGGTGGCTACTGCCTGCCCGTTTATCTCTTTGGCGAGGTCGTACTCCAATGCCGCCACACCATGTGATATGCTTTTCCCTTTCCCTATCATCGTGAGAGTATTTTTTTGAGCTCTGTAATTAGTGCCCGGTTCTCCTCGAACACTTCCCGGTACTGGCGACCACCGAAGTAGTTGTTCAGCCGTTGGAGCGTTCCTTTCAACTGGGCTATGTCCCGGAGAAGCTGCCGTTCCTCCTCGGTGTACCTCTCCCTTGGGCGCCCCCCAAGGGACAAACTCCGGCAGTATTCCGATACGCTTAGACTGCACCGGGCTGCCTGCTCCGCAAGTGCGTCCTTTTCAAGTTCGGTACATCGGAATGTAATCTTTTCGTTCCGTCTTAGTTCCATGCCACAAAGGTAATCTTAAAATCTTTTTGAGCAAAGCGAGAAAAGCAAGAATTGTCCGACAAGGACACTTCTTGCTATATATACACATGCCGCATGGGAATACATCCACGCCAACCGCCCGGCAAAAAGCCCAGGCATGTTAGAAAATCCCCCACAGCCTAACAATTTCTACCCAAGGGGATTACACGCCGCAGAAGTCATCCGGGAACATGTCTTTCAGTTCGTCCAAATCAATGGCTTCTTCTTCGGACACCTCCACCCATTCAACGTTTTCTTTCCCTCTTATCGCACATGAGTACATCTCGGCGGCGGCAAGGTTAGAGAACACCTCGTGCATAGGCTCGCCGTTCTCTAACCAGTAAACACAATATTCGACCATAACAGTTTTATCATTTATCGTTGTAATGCCCCTCTACCTCCAAAATGTAGACCTCTACCACTTCCTCGTAAATGTCATAGATTATCCGGTCATGGGCGGTAATGTGTCGAGACCATGTAATATCCCCACCGCCCCTTAACGCTTCGGGATGCCCAAGCCCAGTCTTAGGGTGCTCTAACAATTCTTTGTAGATTTTCTTATACTTCTTGAACAAATTGGGGTTTGATTTCTTCCATTTGGCAATCACCTTATCCACCCCGTCGGAAACCCTAATTGTGTACATCATAGACTGTCGAAATAAGCATCAATATCCTCACTGCTTTTGAGGGTAACACACTTTCCGGATTTGATTTCTTCCCTTGCCTTGTCAATCCTTGCTTGCAGTTCCGGGGTTATCATCAAATCTTCACGACCAACTTTTACCAAAGCGTAAATCTCGTTTTTCCTGCGAATTAGTACCTGCTCGCCATTGTCAGCTTTGGTGAAAGACGCTGCGAGGTTGTTACGGTATTCTCTTACTGATAATGCTTCCATATCTGTTTGCTTTTAAATTCAGTACAAAGATAGCTATATTTCAATAAAATACAAACTTTTTGCACACAAATGTGTACACGCCATAAAAAGCCGTTCACAGTCCTACCGCCCGTTGGTTGGTTTTGCTTTGCTTTTTTCCCCTATTGTTTTTCTTTTTCCGACAGTAAATCAACCACTTATCCGTAAAAAATCAATGACTTGTTATAAAGCATAACTTGTTTATATGCTTATCAGCTTTTTTTTTTAACTAAAAATTAT
>NZ_JAMOKU010000091.1:0-4028 GCF_023656845.1 Parabacteroides sp. Y3-G-102
AAGGTGGCTATAGCACGAGGGATCCACCTCTTCCCATTCCGAACAGAGAAGTTAAGCCTCGTCACGCCGATGGTACTGCGTAACAGTGGAAGAGTAGGTAGCCGCCGTCTTGAAGCAAGGCGATAGCCGATGGAGAGGAGTCAGTCCGTAAGGGGTGACTCCTTTTTCTGTTTTTATTTATTCGATTCTGATTGGATAAATAAAATAAGATGTATATATTCGCTCCCTATAACTTAATAATGTGTTGTATGGTTAAGAAGTGGATATTCCCTTTATTGATTGGGGTTTGTTTAATCAATACGTCTATGGCACAAGAAAATCCGATTTTATTATTCCCAAAAGGGGCGCCGGGAGAAACTATTAAATTAATAGAGAAAGCTGATACGGATGGTGGAAAAACCGGTGGTGAGAGTGTTTTGCGTATTACGAATGTGAGTGAGCCAACGATTACTATATATCATGCTCCGGATGAAGTGGCCTCGGGTGCCGCTATGATTGTCTGTCCCGGTGGTGGTTACAATATTTTAGCTTATGATTTGGAAGGTGATGAAGTCTGTGAATGGCTTAATAATCTTGGAATAACTGCGGTCTTACTTAAATACCGGGTTCCAAGACGGGAAGGACTGGAAAAACACGAAGCTCCTTTGCAAGATGTACAGCGTGCGATTGGTTATGTTCGAGCGAACGCTGAGAACTTGAATATAGATCCAAAGCGAATCGGTGTGATGGGATTCTCGGCTGGTGGCCATTTAGCTGCCATGGTTAGCAATAATTTTTTGAAACGTACTTATCCGGCTATTGATGCTACGGATAAAGTAAGTTGTCGTCCGGACTATTGTTTATTGGTTTATCCTGCTTATTTAGATGGAGAGAATTTCCAATTGGCACCAGAGTTAAAGGTTTCATCTGCCACACCTCCAACCATGTTAATTCAAGCGGAAGATGATAAATCTTATATCAACAGTAGTATTTTCTATTATTATGCCTTAAAGGAAGCTGGTGTTCCGGCATGGATGCATTTATATAGTCAAGGTGGCCATGGATATGGGTTACGAGATACGGGAGCGTCTGTAAATGAATGGCCGGATCGGGCTGAAGATTGGTTTCGTGAGATCGGTCTGATCGAATAGAACTCCAGATATCTTTTCTGGAGACTTGCGGAGTAGATTCTTAAATCGATTGCGCAATTTATTTATTACTAGTTTATTATTGATGGTAAACGTAGTAAAAACGTAGTGTAGAAAAGTGTGTTCTATAGCATATCGTATCTTTGAAGTAGTGAGTTTATTGCTGTTTTCTGTTATTCGGGCTTTTTTTGAAGTAAAAAAGCTAAGTTATGAAATTCCTTAAAAGTTCAGTTTTATTTATTTCAATGGCATGTATAGTGCCTGTTTGTTCGATAGCGAGAGAAAAAAGTGAGAGAATCACAAGAGCTGAGATTGAACAGAAAAGTGCGGATGAATTTATAAATGGTCTGATGAGTCGAATGACCGTTGATGAGAAAATTGGCCAATTGAATCTTCCTAGTTATGGAAACGTAATGCCAAATCCTAAAAAGAGTGAGATAGCCAGTCGTATTGTACGAGGAGAGGTTGGTGGTATATTTAATATATTCGGTGTCGATGCGATCCGGCAGTTACAAGAAGTCGCGGTTAAAGAAAGTCGGTTGGGGATTCCTATAATTGTTGGCGCTGATATTTGTAATGGTTATAAAACCGTTTTTCCCATTCCTCTAGGTCTTTCGTGTAGTTGGAAACCGGAGAATATAGAAGAGGTCGCTCGAATTTCCGCAAAGGAAGTTGGTGCTGATGGTATCTGTTGGACATATAGCCCGATGGTCGATATATATCATGATGCCCGGTGGGGACGAGTAAAGGAAGGAGCGGGCGAGGATCCGTTTCTTGGAGGTATAATGGCTCAAGCATGGGTGCGTGGTTATCAAGGCAATGATTTATCGGCTGATACGACTCTTATGGCATGTGTAAAGCATTATGCGCTTTATGGAGCGGCCGAGGCTGGTCGGGATTATAATACGGTAGATATGAGCCGTGTGACTGCCATGAATTATTACATGCGTCCTTATCAAGCTGCTGTAGAAGCAGGAGTAGGAAGTATCATGACTTCATTCAACAAATTTGAAAGTATCCCCGCGACCGGAAATACTTGGCTTCTTAATGACGTATTGCGTAAACAATGGGGATTTAACGGCTTTGTCGTGTCTGATTTTACGGCAATAGCGGAGATGGTAAACCATGGAATAGGTAATCGTCAGGAAGTCGGAGTCAAGGCGCTAAAGGCGGGTGTCGATATGGATATGATAGCGGACTGTTATCATGCCGTATTAAAGAAATCATTGGAAGAAGGGAAAATAACAGAGGCTGAGATTGACTCTGCTTGCCGGAGAATACTAATCGCAAAATACCAATTGGGATTGTTCCATGATCCATATAAATATTGTAATCCGAAAAGAGCCGCCAAAGAGTTCTTGTCGGTAAATAATGTATCTGCGGCCCGTCGTATTGCGGCGGAGTCTTTCGTGTTACTTAAAAATGATAATAATCTGCTTCCACTTAAAGGATGTCGTAAGGTCGCTGTAGTCGGTCCTTTAGCGGATAGCAAGGCGAATATGGCTGGATCGTGGAAATATGATGAGCAGACTAAATCTTATCATGGATTGGTAGAGGATTTACAGGAATCTTTGGGAAATGGAGTAGAGGTTGTTTTTGCAAAAGGCAGCAATCTAGTCGATGATCCCGTTTATGAAGCGAACTTTACGGATCAAAATCGTTCAACCCGGGATGATAGAAGCGATGAACAATTAATCGCCGAGGCCCTAAAAGTGGTGGAAGGCGCTGATGTGATTATCGCTGCTTTGGGTGAATCGATAGATATGAGTGGAGAAGGCGCTAGTAGAGCCATCCTTGAAATGCCGCAAACACAGAAAAAATTACTGGATGCTATCCAGAAGACAGGAAAGCCGATCGTAATGGTACTTTTTACCGGAAGACCTTTGGCATTACAATCCGAGGAAAAGCAGGTGAATGCGATCTTGAACGTATGGTTCGGTGGTACGGAAGCAGGAGCGGCTATTGCCGATGTCTTGACCGGAAAGGTTTCTCCGACGGGGAAGTTAACCATGTCTTTTCCTCGTGTAACAGGCCAATGTCCGATCTATTATAATCATAAGATGACAGGACGCCCTATGTCTCCCGATGCTTGGTACACTCGTTATGTCTCCAATTATATAGATGTGTTGAATGAGCCTCTTTATCCATTTGGTTACGGCTTGAGCTATACGACTTATACGTATGGCGATGTATCTTTGAATATGAATTCAATGGATGCAAATGGAAAAATTCAAGCATCCGTGATTGTTACCAATACCGGGGCTCAGGATGGAGAGGAAATCGTACAGCTTTATTTACGTGATATCGTACGCAGCATAACCCCTCCGGTCCAAGAATTGAAAGGATTCAAGCGAGTTGCGTTAAAAGCGGGAGAAAGCAAGAAAGTAACCTTTGATATTGATGTGGATATGTTGAAATTCTACGATTCAACCTTAGATTATGTCGCTGAGCCGGGTGAGTTTCAGGTAATGATCGGTGGAAATAGTAAAGAGGTGAAAACTGCTTCGTTTACATTAAAATAATCCTAATCGGAAGGAATCAGTTATGGGTTTTTGCTAAATTCGAAATTATATGTATCTTTGCCAAAAGAAATATTACAAAACCATGGGGATGACCGGTTTTGAAAGACCTATCCGAAAAATCAAAGAAAATAAGAGTAAAGCAAAAGCTAAATAAAATACTAAATATTAGTGTTTTATAAGTAATATAAGAGCTAAACAGGAACAACGTGTTTTCCTTTGTTTAGCTCTTTTTTTTGTTACTTTTGTTACTCGTTTGTTAGGCTCACCCGATAAATCAGGGGGAAAATTCTTTAATTCTATAGAAAATTTGCACCTTTGTACCATGAACAATCAAGGACTATTAGCATTGGCACAGTTGATTCTGCCATCAGAGATACTT
>NZ_JAMOKU010000092.1:0-3241 GCF_023656845.1 Parabacteroides sp. Y3-G-102
CTTTTAATGCTAAAATTAAGGCGTTTAGAGCTGCTTTAAGAGGAGTAACGGATATAAAATTCTTTCTTTTCAGACTTACAAAGCTGTATGCTTAATCCCCCAGGTTTATCGGGTGAGCCCAAAATACTGCAAATAGAGATTGTTTAGCGTCATTTTATCGTCGATCTTTGCCTTTAAAGATCATATAGTATATGCTAATAAGTATTTTATTTGGCTTCTTATGTTATTTTCTCCGGGTGTTGATCAAACACAAGGAAAAAATCATGCGCCAGATAAGACAAATGGTAAAACAAAAATAAAATGGACAAAAAACGAACCACCAGTTCTTTCAGGGCAATGAGCACGGAAAGAAAACTCGAGTCGATCTTCCTTTTCGTAACAGGCCGATGCAACGCCAAATGCGCGATGTGCTTCTATGCCCAAGAAATGGATAAGAAGCAACCCGACCTCACTTTCGATGAAATCAAGAAAATATCAGAAACCGCTGGGCAATTCAACCGATTATGGATATCCGGGGGTGAGCCTACCCTGCGTGAGGATCTACCGGAAATATTGGAGTTATTCTACAAAAACAACCATATCAAAGATGTGAACATCCCTACGAACGGCTTAAAACCAGACCGGATCGTCGAATGGGTAAAACGGTTCCGCCAGAACTGCCCGGATTGTAATATTAACGTAAGCCTTTCCTTGGATGGTTTCGGTACGACCCACGATACACAGAGAGGTGTACCGGGAAACTTCTATAAGGCACTGGAAACCCTGCGTAAGATACAGGAGAATTTCGGAGACGACGGCAAGGTCCTGAAAAATATAGCAACCGTTATCACGAAATACAATATAGACCAGGTAGAAGACTTCATGACTTGGGTATACGGACGTTTCCGCACCTCCACGCATACGATTGAGGCCGCCAGAGGCATGACCCGTGACGATGGCGTGAAAATCCTAACCGAGTCAACGCTACGCAAAATACAAGACGACATATCCCCTATCTATTCTGCTTATGCGGATCGGATGGTAGCGGATACCACCGGCTTAAGGAAACCGATCACACGCTTCTTCTATCTCGGCCTTATACGTACCTTATATAATGTGCGTGCCAGCAACATAGATCACCCGACCCCTTGGGGGATGGATTGTACGGCCGGAGAGACTACCTTGGTAATCGACTACGACGGACGTTTTCGTGCCTGCGAGCTACGGAAACCGCTCGGAAATATAAAAGAGTATGGTTGCGATATAAGTAAAGTGATGAATAGCGAAGCGATGAAACAGGAAATAGCCGCTATCGGACATGGGTATAAAGCCAACTGTTGGTGTACGCACGGCTGCTGGATCACCTCATCCGTCATTTTCAATCCACGTAAGATGATTCGCTCCGTATATAAAGGATACCGGGAAACGAAACGATTGAATCATCCCCTAGCCATCAATGAGCAGAAACTACAAACGATGGAAGCCAAATACCATCTGGACATCGAGCGTTTGCGTCAACTGAATATCCGGTGAACAAGACCCTCATAGCCCATAAATAAACGTAGCATGAAAATACTATTAGTAACCAGAGGCTCACAAGGCGACGTCCTTCCTTATTTGGCCATAGCGGCCGAATTGGAAAGACGTGGCCATGAGGTGACCATCAATCTCCCTCAAATATTCGAGGAGACCGTTAAACCCTACGGATTTAAATACGTATTGCAACAGTTTGACGATATCGGCGGCATGATCGATAGCGCAGCGCAAAACTCACATAAATTCCGGCCATTCCTTAAATGGATGCGGAACGTGATCGATAAACAGTTCGATCAATTGATTCCCCTACTAAAAGAGCATGATATTTTAGTATCGACCAACTCGGAATTTGCTGTCGCAAGTATCGCCGAGTATTGCAAGAAGCCCTTGATACGTACCGCCTACGCCCCGTTCTTGCCGGGTAAGAAGATTCCCCCGGCCGTATTGCCATTTCCCAAACCCAACCCGATCATCACCCCTGCCATCTTATGGAAGTTGATGAACCGGATGACCAATTTCATGGTCAAAGACACGATCAACAAGAACCGGGCTAAATACGGACTCGCACCGATTCGTAATTTTGGTTATCATGCGGGAGAGCGTTCATATAATTACTTGCTTTTCAGCCAGCACCTAGGAAACATAGATCCGGACTGGACGTTCAAATGGTCGATCGGAGGCTATTGCTTCAATGACACTTTTCAATATGATGAGAAGGCTTACGAGGAAATGATATCATTCGTCGACAGCGCTCAAAGCCCTATTATCTTTTTTACCCTCGGGAGTTGTAGTTCCAAGGATGGTAACCGTTTTAGCAAAGCCTTGGTCGATATTTGCAAGAAACATGATTATCGGCTCATCATCGGTTCCGGTTGGGCAAAGACAGGAATCACCTTACAAGCGGATAAACATTTATTCTTAATGAAGCAGCCGGTTCCGCATAATTTGATATTTCCGCACTGCGACGGCGTTATCCATCATGGAGGTTGCGGCACGACCCATAGCGTAGGAAGGGCGGGAAAGCCCCAATTAATCACTCCGTTGATTATCGATCAACCCTATTGGTCCTATCGAATCCACCAATTAGGGTTAGGGCCGGAAGGGCTTAAGATAGCGAAAGCGAGCGAGCAGGAGATCGAACGCAAGGTTTGTGATCTGGTCACCAATCCGCTTTATAAGAAAAATGCCGCTCATATAGGCGAGATGATCCAAAAAGAGGGAGGTATAAAGAATATATGCGACTCTATCGAAAGATTTCAATGAGGCATAAGTTCCTATTAGATTTTATTACATGTTACAAAACACAATTTAGCACTTAAACCATTGACAAATAACAGTAACTCCGTATATTTGCATCGTGGTTTTTTCATAATAGTATTAGATTTAAGGTTAACAAAGTTTGGTTAGGGCTTGTCGTGAGACAGGCTTTAATTGTTTTATAAGGTCTGCTTCCCGCAAAGCCCTTCGATTACATCAGAATAATCCGATGCGTCAATAAAGTTGATATCTTGTCTTTTAAGATCTTCCCATTAATCGGTTTCGCCGTATAGGCATCAAATCCACTATTAATGATCCGTTGCTCATCTTGGGCGAAAGCATAAGCCGGCTCACCCGATAAACCTGGGGGATTAAGCATACAGCTTTGTAAGTCTGAAAAGAAAGAATTTTATATCCGTTACTCCTCTTAAAGCAGCTCTAAACGCCTTAATTTTAGCATTAAAAGACT
>NZ_JAMOKU010000093.1:0-2939 GCF_023656845.1 Parabacteroides sp. Y3-G-102
GTAAGCATTCGATAAACTCCCCCTTTCATTCTAAAAATGTGATATTACTTTTGTAATCAAAGTAAAAAAGCTCAATTGTTATGTCACATCAATGGACCATGGAAGATTTTGAATCTATTTATTCCCGTTTCAAGTCGAGCGGACTGTCAGTTATGGATTTTTGTTCGAATGAATGTATTCGTCCCAAACGTTTCTACGAGTGGCGTTCCAAGCTGTTGCGCAAAGGCGGCTTTATCCCGGTAAAGGTAAACAGTAAGGTCCAGGTCAGTCTTCCCCATAAGGAGAAATCCCTGCTGTCTGCCCCTCCGGTCAGCCCGTCGCCAATTCCCCAGCCGCTATGTGAGATCTCCTATCCCAATGGCGTCACAGTCCGCTTGAACAGCCCTTTGTCACCGGAGGTATTGCAAACCCTGATATTTTTGAATTCAAACCGTTAGCCTATGTTTTCTTTGAATGAATCCAACAGATATTATCTTTACCCGTATCCGACAGACATGCGTAAGAGTTTTTATACGCTTAGCGGCATCGTGACCAACCAGATGGGAAAGAATGTACGGGACGGTGACGCTTTCATTTTTATCAATGCGAATTGTACCTGTATGAAAATCCTCCATATGGAATATGGTGGTCTGGTGATATACCATATGAGGCTGGAACATGGGCACTTCCATCTGCCGGTCATAAATACGGAGGAAGGTCGGATTAAAGCGATTGAAACCTTCTGGAATGACCTTGTGATGATGGTTCAAGGAATGGACGGCAGCAAGGTCAGGCGTTATAAAAGGAGTGGTTTCCATGGGTTGTAGTTGTAACAAATTATAACATATACAATGCCGTATTCCGGCTGTTTTTTAGTATCTTAGCATCATATTTAAACGATTATGCCAACCGATAAGGAATTACTGATAAAGGATCTCATGCACAAATGCGACTGTCTGTATAGAGAAAACAGCCGGTTGAAGGAGATGGTGTCCACGCAGCCCCTTAAAGCTGCGGACAAAGAGGTGTATGAGGCTTTATTGTCTGACAAGGATGCCATAATCGCCCAAAAGGAAGCAAAAATCAACAGTCTGGAGCAACGTGTATCCTATCTTGAACGGCAGTTGTACGGTAAGAAGGCGGAAAAGTTCATAAAGCCTGACGCCCAGGACCGCTGGCTGGATTTTGAAGGCTTTGACATGCTTCCCCAGGAGGCTGAAGCCGCAGAAGAAGCAGAAAAGGAGTTGAAGGCTACCAGAGAAGCGATCATCGCCCGTAAAAAAGCGGGGAAGCAGCATCCTGCGAGAAAATCCCTTCCGGAGAATCTTGAGCGTGAGGTGGTCCATATATATCCCGAAGGGTATAATCCGGAAGAGTGGACGCTCCTTCCCGGAGAGGAAGTGACCGAGATCCTTATGCACGAGCCCGAGAAGTTCTATATCCGCAGGATAGTGCGCCATACAGCCAAACGGAAGGGTACAAACGAGTTCAAGACCGGCCCGCTTCCCGTCATGCCAATAGCAAAGAGCTATGCCTCTGCCTCATTGCTGGCAGACATGATGATAGGGAAATATGTGGATCACATACCGTTCCACAGGCAACTGGAACAGTTCAAACGTGTGGGGGTACATCTCCCCGCGTCAACGGTCAACGACTGGTTCAAGGATGTGGCGGATTTGCTAAGGCCCCTGTACTTCCGATTATGGGAGCTGGTGATGCAGACTGACTACATACAGTCGGATGAAACGACAATCCCCGTGATGAATGACGAGAGACACAAGACGGTCAAAGGTTATATCTGGCTTGTGCGCAGTGTCATGACCGGACGTCAGTTCTTTTACTATGACAAGGGTTCCCGAAGTGGAAAGGTGGTGCTGAAACTCTTCGGCAAGTTCCGGGGAGCCATACAGACGGACGGATACGAAAGGTACGAGATGCTGGACGCCAAGAAAGGTATTATCCTTCTTGGCTGTTGGGCCCATGCACGCAGACATTTTTGGGAGGCAAGAAAGAATGACATGCAGCGTGCCGACTATGCGCTCGCACAGATACAGTTGCTTTATGACGTGGAGCGTAAGGCTGACGATGAACGCCTGACTTATGAACAGAGGGCTGAACTTAGGGCACGTCTTGCATATCCCATACTTGTGCGCTTCGAGAAATGGCTGGTCAATGAATATCCCAAAGTAATGAAAGACAGTCCGATCGGAAAAGCCATAAAATATACATACGGAAGGTTCGACAAACTCTCCAGGTACCATCTGGACGGTCGTTACAGACCGGATAATAACGAGATAGAAAATAAAGTGCGGCCTGTCGCGTGCGGCAGACGTAATTACCTGTTCTGTGGCAATAATGATGCCGCTGAAGATGCGGCGGTGCTCTACTCGTTCTTCGGCTGCTGCAAGGCTGCCGGGGCTGACTTCCGCACGTGGCTGATCTACTTCCTTGAACATATACATGATTATGACGATGACTACTCGATGGATCTGGCCGAATTGTTACCTGACAATCTGTTATCCAAGGGCAAGATATTATCCGTTACGTCACCGGAATCTCCCAAGAAAGACTCCTGATACCTTCGTAAATCTCGCCTAAACACGGGAAAACTACCGTTTTATGCCAATCAAGACGGGAAAATAGGGAATAAAGTGCCGTTTTTATCTTCATTATCCCCGATAAATAGGGAAAATAAGGGAAAGAATACCCTTTTATACCAATTATGGCGGGAAAGTAGGGATAAAAATATCGCTTTATCACATTTGTCACAGGAAAATAAGGGGCAAAGGGGGAAAACTTCCTTTTATCCGCTCCATTAGTAGGGATAATATCAATTTCTATAGAACCCGCACATCTTTGGGTTGAATTGATGTAACAATAAATCATAGAACGATAAAATGAATAAACGACATTATGAACATACGTTACCCAATATACGAGGGAGTTTATCGAATACTTAC
>NZ_JAMOKU010000094.1:0-2448 GCF_023656845.1 Parabacteroides sp. Y3-G-102
TATTGAAGCGTTTCAAATCCATATACACAAGGACGAAGGATACATGAACGCAAAGCAATGGACACCTAACCTTCACGCCCATGTAGTTTTCGATTGGACGCAGCCGAACGGGAAGAGTGTGCGTTTATCGCGTGATGACATGGCAGAACTCCAAACCATAGCATCTGAAGCACTGGGCATGGAACGTGGTGTTTCTTCTGATCGCAAACACTTATCGGCTATGCAGTACAAGACCGAATGTGCGAAAGAACAGCTTCAGGAACTATCCAACGATATATCCAGTGCGTTAGACAAGCACAAGGACGTGCAAAACCAGCTTCTTCAGCTTCAGAAAGAACTACGTTCCATTGAAACAAAGAAAAACGTCCAAAAACTCATTTCTAAGGCTTCAGAGAAGTTTTACGGCTTGATAGGGAAAACGGTTAACGATAGGGAAAAAGATGCCTTAAAAGCCAAAATAAAGGCTTTAGAGGGGGAAAATGAACAGCTATCCGATAGACTGGGAAAGGCTATACTTGAAAAAGAGCGAAACGGCACAAAGGTATTCAAAGCCGAGAACGACAAGGAGTATTATAGACAGCAAATGGACAATGCAAGGACAACCAGTAACCGACTAAGAACTGAGAACCAAGAACTAAAGACCGAAACCAAGGAATTGAAAAAAGAACTTGGTAAGATGAAAGACTTGTTCAATTCCGAACAACTGGAGGCTTTAAGGCATCATTTCCCAAACATATCAAAAGCTATGGAAGAGGGGAAAGACCTACTCAAGCAAATCACCAGAAGCAGAGGTTTCGGCATGGGTATGTAACCCCCCCCCGCCCCCAAAGGGGGAGCGACCAAACGGCAGCTTCACTCAATGGAGTGTTACGCCGTTCGGGTTCGGAAGAAATTTTGCAGGGTTCGAAAAACGGTTGTGTGCTTATTCGAAAAAAAGTTTATGGTGTGGGCGCTCGTCGGGACGGGTGGTCCCGCCCCTTGCCGCTGGGCGCTCCCCGACCGATGATTTTTTAAGTAGTTGATTATATGCCGTTTTTAGGGTATAATAAGAACTTAAGAAATAGAATAAGTTAAGTAGTTGATACTCAATATAGGGTATTTTCCATATTGGAAAATCTGATTTTCCATATTAGAAAGTCACTCTTTCCTATTAGATGTTAAAAAGGAAAATATATTTTGCTTTTTTATTGTATTAATGGAAATTTAAATATTCCTTTGTGGAAAATCAAATTATACTTTTTCACCGATATATAGAAAGTCAAATTTGCCTAAATAGAATGTTTATGGAAAATAAGAAAGTACTCAAATTAACCGATTTTCAAAAAAACGAAGAAAACCCCTTTATGAAACAAGCAATTGAAGGGATTGAAAATCACGTTGTTAAGAAATACAAAAGTAGTACGGGAAGTGATAAAAAAGCTGTAGTTGCTGTTGCTGATACAGATACAGGAGAAGTATTCAAAACCTCGTTTATCCGACAAATAGAAGTAGATGAAGAGCAATTTGCAAAACTATACCTTGCGAATTTTGCCGCTTTTTTCAATCTATCACAATCAGCTATTCGGGTTTTCGGGTATATTCTAACTTGCATGAAGCCTAAGAATGATATGATAATTTTCGATAGGCGAAAATGCTTAGAATACACCCAATACAAATCAGACAAAGCCATATACAAAGGATTGGCAGAGCTCGTACAAAGTGAAATCATAGCAAGAGGTCCAAACGAATATAATTGGTTCATTAATCCGTTGATTGTCTTTAATGGGGATAGGGTTTCATTTACAAAAACATACGTTCGGAAAAAGACTTTAGCTGCCCAAAAGAAAGAAGAAGCAGAGAAACGACAGTTATCACTTGGTTTTGATGAACTGTAACACTCCATTGAGTGAAGCTGCCGTTTGGTCGCTCCCCCTTTGGGGGCGGGGGGGGATAGATAAAGTTCCTCTATGTAAAGTTATAATGGGGGATGAAAGGCAAGGTTCGCTAACCTTACCCCGATTGTTTATGCTTCCCAGCATTCAATCTATCCCCGTTTATAGGTTTCTCTTTCACCCTACAAAGATAACCTCATGGGGGAAAAATGTCCAAGAATATGGGGTAAAAACTATCAAGTCGGTAGAAAATAAGTATCTTTGAAGTACATTTTTAGTAGAGGTACTGGTATGCCTAGACGAAGCAGATAGGCAAAAATAAAGCCGCTGGGGATGTCGGATGTCCGTCAATTAACTCCAGCGGCTTGTATTTTGGTAACTCTCCCGTATCGGTCAGCTACCGTTTGGTCAGCAACAAAGGTAGTACTTTATTGTCGCAAATCCAAATGTTTTCCCCTTTATTTGTGCATTTACAAAACATTCACTAACTTCGCACCTATGCAGTATGGTGATAGCACACTAGCACCCTAAAGGGTACGTGTGTAAGGGGACAAGCCCCCTTAACCCCCTGTCAGCC
>NZ_JAMOKU010000095.1:0-2148 GCF_023656845.1 Parabacteroides sp. Y3-G-102
GAAAGTATCTCTGATGGCAGAATCAACTGTGCCAATGCTAATAGTCCTTGATTGTTCATGGTACAAAGGTGCAAATTTTCTATAGAATTAAAGAATTTTCCCCCTGATTTATCGGGTGAGCCACCATATCTTCATCTTTTAGTTTATTCCAGTTTAAAGTGTTCACATTAGCAAAAAAAGGTATTGCACCATATTTGCCTTGCAGATAGCTCTTACGGATATCTACTCGTGGTTTAAAGTTTGCCAATGATGTTAATCGAGTAGAGCCATCTCTTTCTTTTTCAACAAACCAAACCTCATCTGTACGAATAAAATCTACATCTAGCAAATGGGACTCGTGTGTCGTACAAATTAGTTGAGTATTATTGGCATTAGAAAGTTGCGAAAAATAATACTCAAATATTTTTTGAGACATTATAGGATGCATACTACGATCAATTTCATCAATTAAATAGACAGCAGAATTGAATTGAAGATCAATAAGCATTGGAATAAAATCCAACAATCGAATAGAACCATCAGATTCTTCATCCATATCAAAAACAACATCCTCATCTTGACTATTCTTGTGTACAGTCATTTGTTTGTATATCTTAGTTTGACCTTCTTTATCCGTTTCGAAGAAATATACAGATTGTTGATCGGAAGAAGCAACACAACAGTTTTCATCCGGTTTAGCTTCTGATAGTATTTGTGATATTAGCTTTTTAGGTAAATCTGTTTCTTCCTTATTAGTTGCTACTTTTTTAAGATCAGAAATACCTGTATTAAAGAAATGCAACAACCTTTTAGTCACATTAGAAAACTCATCATCTTTTTCCAGTCGAAAGGACAAACCCCGAAAACGAGTTTCTGGAAAAATAATTTTCAAATTATCATCAAACCAGTTATAAACATTACTAATCGCAATTATACCTTTTCCATTTCTTTTATGGTATTCGGACAAAAAACTTTTATCTATTGGCGTTCCTTCTGATAGAAATTTTACAAATTGCTTAGATTCTTCATTTCCTTCAATCTCTCCAAAGAAGTAATTAACATAATCTACCTCTTGTATACGCTCAAATATTTTTTTCTTTGCCCGACTACTAATTTGATACAACCACTCCTTCTTAATCCCTCTGATATTAAATATCACCCCATACGAGTAATACAAAGAATCTGCCTTAATCTCAATTTCCAATTTAGAATCCACCTTTTTTTCAGGTGCCAGCTTAAATACATCCCAATTATTTCTAGGGAATCTTCCTAATGCAATGTTTTTCAAAATATTCACACAGCGAATCATATTGGATTTGCCAGAAGCATTAGCTCCATAAATAATAGATGATCTCAAAACCGATATATCATCTCTTTTTTCGGCTCTATATACATGTGCCGGAAGAGATGTACCTTTCCCTGCAATGAAACTAATTTCGGTTTCAGAATTGAAAGATAGTATATTTTCAAATTTTGCTCTCAGTATCATTCTTGTCTTTATTTTCAATTTTGATGCAAACATACGACACAAAATGCAAATAAACAAGAAATTTCGTCTTTTTCTTTAGAAAAATCACCAACGACTGATATTTAGACATGGAAGCGATTGAAAAAGTGAAAGGATATTAGGAGTGTGTATAATATTAAAGATATATGTGTTTTTTCAACCAATTGTTTCGGTAGTATTCAAATGGCAAGCAAAACTATGAGAAATTACTATAATAAAAACGCCCTTATCGGTACTGGCAGTTATACAAAACAACTTCTATTTTTGCAAATTCAAAAATAAAAAATTATCTTTGCCCTCAGTATTCTCCATGAGCAAACTACCGCAAAAGCACGTAGTAAATCAGTGGGTTAAATCATGGGATATGCTTGAAGCTAAAAATATAAAATTTTAAATATCAGCGTGGTAACTCTATTAGGAGAATCCCAGGCGGATCACATAAGAACAAAGCCAAACGGCGACAAAAAAGAGACAAGTCCTACAATATCAACGTATTGTAGGACTTTTTTTATTGTTTCAGTCTTGCTTAAAAGACAAAAAAGGGCTCACCCGATAAACCTGGGGGATTAAGCATACAGCTTTGTAAGTCTGAAAAGAAAGAATTTTATATCCGTTACTCCTCTTAAAGCAGCTCTAAACGCCTTAATTTTAGCATTAAAAGA
>NZ_JAMOKU010000096.1:0-2121 GCF_023656845.1 Parabacteroides sp. Y3-G-102
CTTGTTTTTTTTGCAACACTAAGATAAGTGAAAATTCTGACATGGCAAAATCCTGAGCAACTTTTTGTTGCTCAGGTACTTAAAAAGTTTAATTTATAATAGTGTTGCGGAATTAAGGATAAATGAAAAATATTTTATTTGTAGTTTTTATTTCAATGATATTTTTATTTGTTTGCTGTAACACAACAACGAATAAAAACATAATTGAAACAGAAATTTCTGATTTTGACAAAATTTTAGATAGTTTTCAAGTAAATGGTTCAATTCTAATTTATGATAACGACAAGAATACTTTTTACTCAAATGACTTTGATTGGGCTAAAAACGGAAAATTACCTGCATCAACATTCAAAATTCCAAATTCTATAATTGCTGTTGAATTAGGCATTATTGAAAATGATACAACTATTTTAAAATGGAATGGCGAGCAGAGAAAAATGGATATTTGGGAAAAAGATTTATCATTTAAAGATGCTTTTAGAATTTCCTGTGTTCCTTGCTATCAGGAAATTGCAAGGAAAATCGGAACAATTAAAATGAAAGAATATTTAGAAAAATTTGAGTATAAAAATATGATTTTTGACAGTTTAACGATTGACAATTTTTGGCTTGAAGGAAATTCAAAAATATCTCAAAAACAACAAATCGACTTTTTAAGGAAATTCTATTTTTCAAAATTTCCAATTTCTGATAGGACAATAAAGATTGTCAAAAATATTATGGAAATTGAGCGAACTGAAAATTACATTTTAAGCGGTAAGACTGGATTAAGTTCGATAGAAGAAAAATATAATGGTTGGTTTGTTGGTTATGTTGAAACAAAATCTAATGTTTATTTTTTTGCAACAAATGTAATTCCGACAGACGGATTGAATGTTGATGATTTTATTTCATCGAGAATTAATGTAACAAAAAATGCGTTAAAGCAAATGAATATAATGAAATGATAAATGCCACTAACATATGGTAGCCGATAATTGCCGGCTTTCGTGCCAACTTGATACTTTGGTGCTTTTAACGAACCGAAGTGCTAAATTGATACGAAAGTGCTGTAAATCCGGCAACTACGGCTACCATTTTTCGTTATGCGGCAGCTTAAAAGACGACACCAAACCAGAAAAATCATCTTGACAACCACCCGACTTTGAACTACGAAGGATGAAATTTTTCAGGGACAACTTCCAGCATTTCCAAAAAACAGTTTACCCATTGACTTGGAGACAAACAAACAATTTGAGCATTAAGGTTTAAACCGAATTTTTCCGAAATTGACCTGACCTGACTTTTCCTGAAAATCGACTTTAAAGCTGTTTTTACAGATAAATCAGGTTTCTCTAACAGACAGGAAATAAATGCTAAGTATTTGGCTTTAAACTTAAAATCAAAAAATAACTGTTTTCTTTTAATGTTTAACAGGGCTGATTTGACAGTTGGCGGTGGAAAGAAACTTTCAGGACCTACCTCATAGACAAGTTTCAAATCAAAAAAAGTATGATAGAAAACGGTATATGGATTGTAAAGCTTCCTCGAAAATAACTTTTGTGTAGGTTCTAACTGAAGGACAATGGAACCTCCCAGAAAATTTCCAAGACTCTCAAACATCAGGATTTTGAAAATATCGGAAGTAATGCCATAAGGAATATTTGACACCACTTTGAAAGGAAATTTCGGAACTGCAAAATTCCTAAAATCACAACCGACAACTTGAACATTTCGGGCATCAGAAAATAATTTTCGTAAATGTTCAACCAAAGCTGTGTCGTTTTCAATAGCAACAACATTGTTGGCGATTTTTAATAAATGAACAGTAAGAAACCCCTTGCCTGCCCCAATATCTAAAACCGTATCCTGATTACTTATATTTGCTTGTCTTATTGCATCTTTTATTAGCACTTTATCAATAGTAAAGTGCTGACCCGTAAAACGAACGGGCAATTTCTTTTTTGTCATTAGTAACTTCTTACAGGTGAATACTTGAATTCAAATCGTGGAGAAGTGATCCTTAATTCCGCAACACTATTATAAATTAAACTTTTTAAGTACCTGAGCAACAAAAAGTTGCTCAGGATTTTGCCATGTCAGAATTTTCACTTATCTTAGTGTTGCAAAAAAAACAAGAGA
>NZ_JAMOKU010000097.1:0-1967 GCF_023656845.1 Parabacteroides sp. Y3-G-102
TGCCTTAAAAGCCAAAATAAAGGCTTTAGAGGGGGAAAATGAACAGCTATCCGATAGACTGGGAAAGGCTATACTTGAAAAAGAGCGAAACGGCACAAAGGTATTCAAAGCCGAGAACGACAAAGAGTATTATAGACAGCAAATGGACAATGCAAGGACAACCAGTAACCGACTAAGAACGGAGAACCAAGAACTAAAGACCGAAACCAAGGAATTGAAAAAAGAACTTGGTAAAATGAAAGACTTGTTCAATTCCGAACAACTGGAGACTTTAAGACATCATTTCCCGAACATATCGAAAGCTATGGAAGAGGGGAAAGACCTACTCAAGCAAATCACCAAAAGCAGGGGTTTCGGCATGGGTATGTAACCCCCCCCGCCCCCAAAGGGGGAGCGACCAAACGGCAGCTTCACTCAATGGAGTGTTACGCCGTTCGGATTCAGAAAACATTTTGCAGGGTTCGAAAAACGGTTGTGTGCTTATCCGAAAAAAAGTTTATGGTGTGGGCGCTCGTCGGGACGGGTGGTCCCGCCCCTTGCCGCTGGGCGCTCCCCGACCGATGATTTTTAAGTGGCTGATTTTGTGCTGTTTTGGGGGTGTATTAAGAACTATAAGAAACAACATAAGCTAAGTAATTGATAATCAATATAGGCTAGTTCACACTGTATGAACTGCCAGTTCAATCTAGCTTGAACTCAGAGTTCAATAAATCATGTTAAAAATCGAACTGTGTGTTTATTTTTGTTGGACTGATAGTCTATATTTGTAGGCGAAAAATCGAACTAATAGAATAATATACCATGGCAAAAAACGAACTAAAATTATCCGACTTCCAAAGGAATAAGGAAAATCCATTCATGAAGCAAGCAATAGAAGATATTGAAAATCATGTTGTTAAAAAATATAAGAGCAGTACAGGAAGTGACAAAAAAGCAGTTGTTGCCGTTGCTGATACAGATACAGGAGAAGTGTTCCGAACTTCCTTTATTCGACAGATAGAAGTAGATGAAGAACAATTTGCAAAACTCTATCTGAACAATTTTGCTGCATTTTTTGACCTTTCACAAGCCGCAATAAGGGTATTTGGCTATATCATGACTTGTATGAAACCCAAGAATGATATGATAATGTTTATCCTAGAAGATTGTCTTGAATATACGAAATATACAAGCAAAGGTACAGTTTATCGAGGGCTTGCAGAACTGGTTAAAGCGGAGATTATAGCCAGAGGTATAAACGAGAACTTATGGTTCATCAATCCCCTTATAGTTTTCAATGGGGATAGAGTTTCTTTTACCAAAACATACGTTCGGAAAAAATCTCTATCAACTAAAAAGAAAGCTGAAGAAGATGAACGCCAGCTATCTTTAGGTTTCAGTTCAGAGTAACACTCCATTGAGCGAAGCTGCCGTTTGGTCGCTTCCCCCCTTGGGGGACGGGAGGGGGATAGGATAAAGTTCCTCTATGTAAAGTTATAATGGGGGATAAAGGCAAGGTTCGCTAACCTTACCCCGATTGTCTATGCTTCCCAGCATCCAATCTACCCCCGTTTATGGGTTTCTCTTTCACTTTACAAAGATAACCTCATGGGGGAAAAATGTCCAAGAATATGGGGGAAAATCTATCAAATCAGTAGAAAATTAGTATCTTTGGGGGACACTTCTAATGGGGGTACTGGTATAGCCTAGACGAAGCGGATAGGCGAAAATAAAGCCGCTGGAGATGTCGGATATCCGTCAATTAACTCCAGCGGCTTGTATTTTGGTAACTCTCCCGTATCGGTCAGCTACCGTTTGGTCAGCAACAAAGGTAATGCTTTATCATCGCAATTCCAAATGTTTTTCCCTTTATTTGTGCATTTACAAAACATTCACTAACTTCGCACCTATGCAGTATGGTGATAGCACACTAGCACCCTAAAGGGTACGTGTGTAAGGGGACAAGCCCCCTTAACCCCCTGTCAGCC
>NZ_JAMOKU010000098.1:0-1595 GCF_023656845.1 Parabacteroides sp. Y3-G-102
CCTCAAATCCGCAACTAAGCTCTTCAGCGTCCTTCTTGCGTCTAAACGTCCTCTCATCACTGAATTAGCAGATAAATTGAGGCTGAAATACCCACTTCTGCCCACAATATCCCCTTGCCCCACTATGCGACTTGAGGCAATACGCAGTATCATACCCATAAGTTGTAGGCGTTATCCAAAATCAGTCTGAAAAATATCTGCGTAAGCATTATTACAGGTATAGATATTCAGCACATACCGCCTTGATGTTCTGATCCACTTGGCTGGTACAGAGACAAACCTGAAGACAAACGCTTTTATGCGACTTGTTGCATTGAGTCCGAACCTCTTTACGTCAAGTCTGTGGATAATGGCCTTGTAGAAATTACGGATAAGTGCCGTAAGAAGAAGGAACACAGTGTTCTCTGCCATGAAGGATTTGGGCAATCTGTCCCACCCGAAACCATTGTTCATATCATCGAAGATACGTTCCTTTCCTCCACGAAGGTTATAGAACTCGACAATTTCTCTTGTGGAAGATTCATAGTCGTTAGTCAGGATACAACGGTATGTGTATTCTCCTTCCCAAAGATCCAGCACACCGTCCATCCGTTTCTGTCTTTGAATCACAAGTCGGTATGCTTTACCCTTCCACTTCTCAACAAGAATAGAGTTCAATTCGAACTCAATGCCATTGATTTCCTCAGTCTTCCAGCCTCTAAGAGCAAAGATGTCATTGTAGAGCGAACTGCAGCGGTTTGCGCGGATATAGAAGGATTTGCTGTGTTTCTCTATTTCCTCCACGATTTCCTCGGAACATGATCCACAATCAGCTCTGAAACGATTGATTGTAAGTCCGTTCTGCTCAAATCTCTCAAAGAATCTCTTCAGCGTGTCCTTCTGATGAAAACGAACGTTGGTGTTACCATCGCTATTCTCAATGCCAACAATCAAGTCGTCAATAACCGCCACGCCAGGGCGATAACCAAGGAACTTCTTGTATGTAGGCTTTGCATCATACTTCTCAGTCTCTATGAACTGATGGTCGAAATCAACATCATACATCTCGCCCTCTTTCAGTTGGCCGGATGCAAACATACAATTGAGCAGTAAGGTATTGAGTGTGTCAGCCGTGTTGAAATCGTAGTTCTTACCCGTATCTGATGTGTATGAGATGTTTCCTTGCGTCAGTTCCTTTATCGCTCTGAGGATAGTATCAGAACTACAAGTACGAAGTGTCGGATGGAGCGAGAGATGGTTCATCAAATGAGTAGTGACATCCTCAATGCATGAGCCACCACAGAAGTAGATACTCATGAGGGAACGGACGATTTCACTGTACTGATAACCGAACGAGCTACACCTTAGACCGAGTGTCGAGTCGATTACAGATGACAATGTGGAGTCAAATTGCTCCATGATTGAAAATATTCCTCCAAAAGGAGTGAGCTTCTCGGATTTTATTTGTATTTTTGCCATGCCTGATGAGGTTTTGTTTGATTATTTTTTTGCAACACTAAGTTAAGTGAATCCTCTGACATGGCAAAATCCTGAGCAACTTTTTGTTGCTCAGGTACTTAAAAAAAATATTTTATAATAGTGTTGCGGAATTAAGG
>NZ_JAMOKU010000099.1:0-1593 GCF_023656845.1 Parabacteroides sp. Y3-G-102
CCTCAAATCCGCAACTAAGCCCTTGAACGTCCTTATTGCGTTTACACGTCCTCTCATTACTGAATTTGCAGATAATTTGAACTTGAAGCACCCACTTCTGCCTACAATATCCCCTTACCCCACAATGTGACTTGAGGCAATACACAATATCATTCCCATAAGTTGTAGGCATTATCCAAAATCA
This sequence comes from Parabacteroides sp. Y3-G-102, assembly GCF_023656845.1. Lineage (NCBI taxonomy): Bacteria > Pseudomonadati > Bacteroidota > Bacteroidia > Bacteroidales > Tannerellaceae > Parabacteroides > Parabacteroides sp. Y3-G-102. The sequence goes on from NZ_JAMOKU010000099.1 coordinate 185, forward strand.
GTCTGGAAAACATCTGCGTAAGCATTATTACAGGTATAGATGTTCAGCACATACCGCCTTGATGTCCTGATCCACTTGGCTGGTACAGAGATAAACCTGAAGACAAACGCTTTTATGCGACTTGTTGCATTGAGCCCGAACTTCTTTACGTCAAGTCTTTGAATAATGGCCTTGTAAAAGTTACGGATAAGTGCTGTAAGAAGAAGGAACACTGTGTTCTCTGCCATGAAGGATTTGGGCAATCTGTCCCACCCGAAACCATTGTTCATATCATCGAAGATACGTTCCTTTCCTCCACGAAGGTTATAGAACTCGACAATTTCTCTTACGGAAGAATCATAGTCGTTAGTCAGGATACAACGGTATGTGTATTCTCCTTCCCAAAAATCCTGCACACCATCCATCCGTTTCTGTCTTTGAATCACAAGTCGATATGCCTTACCTTTCCACTTCTCAACAAGGATAGAGTTCAATTCAAACTCAATGCCATTGATTTCCTCAGTTTTCCAGCCTTTGAGAGCAAAGGTGTCATTGTAGATCGAACTGCAGCGGTTAGCACGGATATAGAAGGACTTGCAGTGTTTTTCTATTTCCTCCACGATTTCCTCGGAACATGATCCACAATCAGCTCTGAAGCGATTGATAGTGAGCCCATTCTGTTCAAATCTCGCAAAGAACCTCTTCAGCGTGTCCTTCTGATGGAAACGAACATTTGTGTTACCATCGCTATTCTCTATACCGACTATCAAATCGCCAATAACCGCCACGCCAGGGCGATAACCAAGGAACTTCTTGTATGTAGGCTTTGCATCATACTTCTCTGTCTCTATGAACTGATGGTCGAAATCAACATCATACATCTCACCCTCTTTCAGTTGGCCAGATGCAAATATACAATTGAGCAATAAAGTATTGAGAGTGTCAGCCGTATTGAAATCGTAGGTCTTGCCCATATCTGATGTGTATGAAATGTTTTCTTGCGTCAACTCCTTTATCGCCCTGAGGATAGTATCAGAGCTACAAGTGCGAAGTGTCGGATGAAGCGAGAGGTGGTTCATCAAATGAGTAGTGACATCCTCAATACATGAACCGCTACAGAAGTAGATACTCATGAGAGAACGGATGATTTCGCTGTACTGATAACCGAACGATCTACACCTTAGACCGAGGGTTGAGTCGATTACAGATGATAATGTGGAGTCAAATTGCTCCATGATTGAAAATAATCCCCCAAAAGGAGTGAGTCTCTCAGATTTAATTTGTATCTTCGCCATGTCTATCGTCGGATTCTCTTGTTTTTTTTGCAACACTAAGATAAGTGAAAATTCTGACATGGCAAAATCCTGAGCAACTTTTTGTTGCTCAGGTACTTAAAAAGTTTAATTTATAATAGTGTTGCGGAATTAAGG